>DATCMN010000158.1:0-20551 GCA_036563405.1 Naasia sp.
CAGCGCGGGCCAGATCCCGTTCGTCGAGGGTGCCCTGCCCACCACCGGAAAGGTGGGGGAGGGCGACGGCCTCGTCCCGCCGGCCCGCGCCAAGGAGCTCGCGCAGATCTGCGCCCTCAACCTGCTCGCCGCCGTGAAGGCGGAGCTCGGCGATCTCGACAGGGTGGTCCGGATCGTGAAGGTGGTCGGGTTCGTGGCCGCCGACCCGTCGTTCACCGCGGTGCCCGGCGTCATCAACGGCGCCTCGGAGCTGTTCGGCGAAGTATTCGGCGATGCCGGCAAGCACGCCCGCAGCGCTGTCGGCGTCACGGTCCTCCCGCTGGACGCCCCGGTCGAAGTGGAGCTGGTCCTCCAGTTCCGCTGACCTCGGACGCGCCTCGCCCTCACTCCCTCCGGCCGAGCACGGCCGGTGGGGCCCCGGCTGTATTGCCTCCAACAGGCTGAAACCGCTGTTTCCGGCCTGTTGGCGGGAATCTGGCCTGTTGAGGGCGAGGGAGAGTGGCGTCAGTGCTTGAGGCGGTCGGCGATCGCCTGCATCACCGAGGCGTCGGTGAGCGTGGTGGTGTCGCCCAGCACGCGGCCCTCCGCCGCGTCCCGCAGCAGTCGGCGCATGATCTTGCCGGAGCGCGTCTTCGGCAGCTCGTTCACGATGAACAGCTCGCGAGGGCGGGCGATCGCGCCGATCTGATCGGCGACATGGACCCGCAGCGTGTCGGTCGCGCCGTCCGCGCCCGCCTCGTCGGCGTGCCGGGCCTTCGCGATCACGAACGCGACGACGGCCTGTCCGGTCGTGTCGTCGTGTGCGCCGACCACGGCCGCCTCCGCGACCCAGGGGTGAGCGACCAGGCACGATTCGATCTCCGCCGTCGACAGCCGGTGCCCCGACACGTTCATCACATCGTCGACCCGGCCCAGCAGCCAGACGTCGCCGTCCTCATCCTTGCGGGCGCCGTCCCCGGCGAAGTAGTGCGGGCCGTCCGGCACGGCGGCGAACTTCGACCAGTAGGTGTCGACGAACCGGTCCGGATCGCCCCAGATGCCACGGAGCATCCCGGGCCACGGCTCGGTGATCGCGAGCAGGCCCGCCTCGCCGTTCGGCAGCGGCGTGCCGGCGTTGTCGACGACCTCGACGGTGATGCCGGGCAGAGGCGTCTGTGCGGAGCCGGGCTTCGTGGCGGTCACCCCGGGCAGCGGGCTGATCATGATGCCGCCGGTCTCGGTCTGCCACCAGGTGTCGACGATGGGGGTGCGGTTGCCGCCGATCACCTGCCGGTACCAGAGCCACGCCTCGGGGTTGATCGGCTCCCCGACGCTGCCGAGCAGCCGCAGTGAGCTGAGGTCCGAGCGCGCGGGGATCTCGCGGCCGGCCTTCATGAAGGAGCGGATCGCGGTGGGCGCGGCGTACAGGATCGTCACCTTGTACTTCTCGATGAGCTCCCACCAGCGGCCCGGCTGCGGCGCGTCCGGCGTGCCCTCGTAGATGACGACCGACGCTCCGTTGGCGAGCGGGCCGTAGACGACGTAGCTGTGCCCGGTGATCCAGCCGACGTCGGCGGTGCTCCAGTAGACGTCGGTCTCCGGGTGCAGGTCGAACACGTTCTTGTGGGTGTAGGCGACGTGCGTCAGGTAGCCGCCGCTCGTGTGCAGGATGCCCTTGGGCTTCCCGGTGGTCCCCGAGGTGTAGAGGATGAAGAGCGGGTTCTCGGCGTCGAAGGCCTTGGCCTGGTGGTCGTCCCCGACCTGGGCGATCTCGTCGTGCCACCACAGGTCGCGCCCCTCGGTCCAGCCGAGCTCCTCGCTGTCGTCCCAGGCGCGCTTCACCACGAGGACCTTCTCGACGGTGGCGCCACCGGCGGCGAGGGCGGCGTCGACGGCCGGCTTGAGGGGGCTCACCTTGCCGCGCCGCCAGCCGCCGTCCGCCGTGATGACGAGCTTGGCCTCCGCGTCCTCGACGCGGGCGCGGATGCTCTCCGCGCTGAAGCCGCCGAAGATCACCGAGTGGGCGGCGCCGATGCGGGCTACGGCCAGCATCGCGACGATCGCCTCCGGGATCATCGGCAGGTAGATGGCGACCCTGTCCCCGGCGCCGACGCCGAGCGCGAGGAGGAGGTTGGCGGCGCGCTTCACCTCGCTGGTCAGCTCCGCGTAGGTGATGGCACGGGAGTCGCCCGGCTCGCCTTCCCAGTAGAGGGCGACACGATCGCCGTTGCCGGCGAGGACGTGCCGGTCCAGGCAGTTGTAGGCGACGTTGAGCTCGCCGTCCGCGAACCAGCGCGCGAAAGGCGGGTTCGACCAGTCGAGGACCTCCTCGAAGGGCTTGTGCCAATGCAGGGTGCGGGCCTGCTCCGCCCAGAAGCCGAGCCGATCGGCGTCCGCGCGGTCGTACAGATCCGCGGCCGCGACGGCGTTCGCGGCGAACTCCTCGGAGGGCGGGAAGGTCTCCCCGGCCGCGGTCTCGAGGTGCTCGATCGGTCCCGACATCTGGTGCGCTCCCTTGCGTGATTCCGTGGCTCTACAGCGGATCGAGCCTAGCGGCGGGGGCGTCCGGGAGAGGAGACGGACGTAACCCGAGGATCCCCCGAATTCCCTCTTGCGGTGGCACCCGAAAGGGGTACACTGATGCCGTCGAAGTCCCTTTGACACGCAGCGTGAGAGATTCCCCCCAATCCGGCGTTGCTGTGGCGGCACCTGTTCCCCCCAATAGGTGCCGCCCCTTCCTTTTAACCCGCGGGCTTCCGCGGAACGGCCGCCACGGCGACACCTCGCCCGCCTCCTCCCCGCAGAGGCTTCGCCGGTGGATCCCCACAGATCGAGGCACGGAGCCCGATCGCGCTCTCGGCGTGCGCTTTGGTGCTCCGGTGTACCGAGATCCCGCCGATCCCCGCCCCTCGACCGCCTTGGAGGAGGTCCAGTCGGCCCGCTCCCGGTTCGTGCCCACCCGCCGCACAGCGGACGGGGTCGGCCGGGGGACGATCGGGGGCGCCGCCGAGCGGCTGGGCGCGCTCGCCCCGTTCGCCCTTCCCGGCGTGACCGATCTGCTCCTCACCGGGGGCCGTCTGTGGGTCGACCGAGGAGACGGGCTGCACGCCGCGGACGGCTGGCATCGACTCCCCGAGGACCGTGTCCGCGAGCTCGCCGTGCGCCTGCTGGCCGCCGGCGGGCGGCACCTCGACGACGCGTCCCCCGCGGGCGACGCCCGTCTTCCCGGGGGCATCCGCGTGCACGCCGTCCTGCCTCCCGTGGCCGTCGGCGGCACCGCCGTCTCCGTGCGGCTCCCGCGTCGCGAGCCGCCGCGGCTCGCCGACCTCGCCGGGGCAGGCATGGTCGACCCGCAGCAGAGGGCGACCCTCGAGCGGGCGATGCAGGAGCGGCAGAACCTCCTCCTCACGGGCGCGTCCGGAACCGGGAAGACGACGCTCCTCGCGGCGCTGCTGGCGGAGGTCCCCGCGACCGAGCGGATCGTCGTGCTGGAGGACGTCAGCGAGCTGCGCATCGATCACCCGCACGTGGTCTCGCTGGAGACGCGCCAGGCGAACACCGAGGGGGCGGGCGGCGTGACCCTCGACAGGCTCGTCCGGGAGGCGCTGCGGATGCGGCCCGACAGGCTCGTGATCGGGGAGTGCCGCGGCCCCGAGGTGCGGGAGCTGCTGACGGCACTCAACACCGGACACGACGGCGGAGCGGGCACGCTGCACGCCGGTGCGGCCGCCGACGTCCCCGCCCGGCTGGAGGCGCTCGGAGCGCTCGCCGGCATGAGCGCCGACGCTCTCGCCCGGCAGGCTGCCTCCGCCCTGCACCTCGTGGTGCATCTCGAGCGCACCCCGGCGGGCAGGCGCGTCGCCACGATCGGCCGACTGGTCCTCCGGCGCGGGGCGCTCGAGGTCGAGGGGTGACAGCCCCCCGCCATGGGGACGAGGTCGCCGAGGTCGCCGCCCGCCTCGGCGCGCTGCTCGCCGCGGGCCTGCCGACCGCCGCCGCCTGGCGGCACCTCGCCGATGCCGAGACGACATCGCCTGGCCTGCGCGCCGCCGCCGAGGACGCGCGGCACGGCCGCTCACCGGCCGGCTCCCTGGCGGTGCTGGGTGGGGAGTGGCGGGAACTCGCTGTCGCGCTAGCGCTGGCAGAACGCACGGGTGCACCCGTCGGGTCGGCTCTCGCCGCGATCGCCGATGCGCTCCGTGAGGCCGAGGCTGCTCGCGCCGATGTTGACGCGGCGCTCGCCGGCCCGAAGCTGTCGGCACGCGTCGTGCTCGCCCTGCCCGCGGTGGCGGTGCTGTTCGCGCTGGGCCTCGGCGTCGACGTGATCGGGGCGCTGCAGACCAGTGCCGGCCTCACCGTGCTGGCCGGAGGATGCCTCCTGTACCTCGCCGGAGCGCTGTGGATCCGCCGGCTCGCCGCCTCGGCTCAGCCCGCATCCGCCGTGCCCGGCCTCGGCCTCGATCTGGTGGCTCTCGCGCTGTCGGCAGGACTGCCGCTGATACGCGCGCAGGAGGCGGTGGCGGAAGAGGCGGCCGCTGCGGCGCTCCCGCTCGACCTGGACGCGGCCGTCGCCCTCGGGGAGCTCGGGACCCGCGCGGGCGCGCCTGTCGCCGGGTTGCTGCGCGCCGAGGCGAGCGGACTCCGCCGGCGCGCGGCAGCCGACGCCAAGGTGCGGGCGGCGCGACTCGGGGTGCTCCTGCTGCTGCCGCTCGGGGTGTGCATGCTGCCGGCGTTCCTGCTGGTGGGGGTGGTGCCGGTGCTGCTCGGCCTGCTCACCTCCGCCGTCCCCGTCTGAGCCGCGGGTCCCCGTCGGGGCGGCGGGAGCGGACTCAGCGGGAGGCGGTGCCCCCCTTGACCTCGGTGAGCGTGCTCGGGGCTGCCGGGTCGGGGTCGCGGTCGTCGGCGCCATCTGCCGTGCCGGCAGCAGCGGTGTCCGCACCGCCTGCTGACTCACTACCGGACTCCCCGTCGTTCGGTTCGTTCGCGCTGATCGTCGCGTACGACGCGGACAGTCGTCGGTACGCGGGGGTGAGGAAGGCGAGCAGCGCCGCGGCGACCATGATCAGGCCGGCGAAGAAGAACACCAGCGCGATGCCGCGTGCGTCCCCCTCGCCGAGCAGCCCACCCCACGTCGACCTGCCCGCGGGCGTCTCCATGTAGGGGATGATCATGAACTCCGCGATGGGGGCGATGAGGAACGCGGTGATCGGCGCCGCGGCCGTCTCGAACGCCATCGCGAAGCCGAAAACCCGGCCCTGGCGGGTGAAGGTGACGACCTTCTGGATGACCGTCTGCTCCGCCGCCTCCACGGCGGGGATGAGGACCATGTAGAGCCAGATGCCCGCGGCGTAGAGCCACCACCACTCGCGAACGGTGAAGAGCGAGCCGAGCAGACCCATCAGCACCACGACCAGCAGCATCGTGCGGATCGGGTTCTTGCCCAGCCCGAACTTGGCGATCAGGATGCCGCCGATGATGAAGCCCGTCGAGGCGACGCCGAACACCACGCCCCACAGCTCGACCGGGAACAGCTCCAGGCCGTACGGATCCATCAGCGCCATGTAGACGCCGCCGATGAGGTTGTTGAACGTCGAGAAGATGATGAGGGCGAACAGGCCCGGCGCCATGCGGATGGCGGCGATGCTGCCCCGGATGTCGACGGCGGGCGGCTTGCCCCCCTCGCCCTGCGGCTTGTCCTCGGGGATGCGGAGGAAGAAGAGGTGCACCATCGCGACCGCGGTGAATGCGATCGCGATGAGCAGCGTCGGACCCATGCCGAGGAAGCCGATGGCGAGGCCCGAGAACACGCTGGTGACGATGAAGGCGAGGCCCTGGACCGTGCCGACCAGGCCGTTCGCGTTCGCGTGTCGATCCTCCGGGACGAGCAGTGTGACCACGGTGGAGAGCGCGATGTTGCGCATGTTCTCGATCACTGAGCCGAACAGGATGATCCCGGTGAACAGCCAGAACCACGGCCCGCCCAGGTCGAGCAGCGCCGACTCCGGGAAGAGGAGGTACAGCACGCCGGCCACGAGGAACGACGCGAGCGTCACCACGCTCGCGAACAGCATGACGTGGTGCTTGCGGTGCCGGTCGACGATGGTGCCGAAGAGGATGGAGAAGAACGACACGAACAGCATGTAGGCGCCGCCGATGATGCCGGTGGCGAGCACCGAACGCGTCTCGAGGTACACCCAGAAGGTCAGGGCGAACCACAGGAAGCTCGTGGTGATGTTCGCGGCGGCCGTGTTGATCAGCACGCTCAGGAACGTGCGGCCGTTGTCGCTGCGGAAGACGGGCGTCGGTGCCCCGACCTGGTCGGTCATGGAATCGAGGGTAGGGGAGGCCTCCGACATCGGGTCAGGGGATGCTCCCCTTGTGGGGCGCGACGGCGCTCCTCCCCAATCGGGTAGCCGGCCGCCCTCTCCGCCGATGCGGGGAACAGCGCTCCGGGCAGGTTTGGTTCGGCGCACAGTGGGGCCTCTCGACGAAGGGCACCCGATGGACAGCTTCCCTCCCCGCCTCCGCCTGCACGACGACGGCTCGGTGACAGCCGAGTACGCCGTCGCCACGATGGCTGCGGTCGGCTTCGCCGGCCTCCTGGTGGTGATCCTCCGCTCGGACGAGGTGCGGGGCATCCTCACCGACCTGGTTCGCAATGCGCTCAGCGGCGGCTGACGCGCGTACGAGGGGCGCGGCGGATGCGGGCACTGTGACGGCGGAGCTGGCCGCGGCGATCCCGGCGCTGCTGATCCTGCTCGCCGCCTGCATCGGTGCGCTCGCCGCGCTGACCGAGCGGGCCGTGCTGCTCGACGGCGCCGCCGAGGTCGCACGGGCTGTGGCCCGGGGGGATCCGCCGCCGCTCGACGCACTCCGCGGAGCGATCGGCCAGGTCACTGTCACCCGTGCCGATCGCGGCGGCCTGATCTGCGTCGTGCTCTCCTCGCCCGCGGACCGGCTGCCCGCGGTCGTCCTCACCGGGGCGAGCTGCGCGGCACCAGCATGGTGACCGCGGATCGCGGATCGGGCACCGCTGCGACCGTCGGCGTGGCCGCCGCCGTCGTGCTGCTGGCCGGCATGGCGGTACCTCTATATATGCAGCTCGCGGAGCGGCGGTCGCTGGCCGCCGCCGCGGACGCCGCCGCCCTCGGCGCCGCGGACTCGAGGAGCGGCGCGGCGCCCGGCTTCCCCTGCCCGGTGGCGGCCGCGATCGCCGCGGCGCACGGTGCGGAGATCGCCTCGTGCGTCGTCGACGATCTGGTCGTGACAGTCCGGGTGGTGGGCTCCGGCGGGTCCGCGACGGCCCGCGCCGGCCCTCCCGGATCCGCCGACCGACACGGGGGAGGGGGGACGGACGATTAGGCATCCCGTCGCCAGCCGTGTGTATGGTGTGCGTGACATCGGGCCGTCCGCCCTGTTTCCGAGACCCGCTCTCGCCGCCCCGTTTCCGGGAGGGGAATTCCTGTGCCCGCCAGCAAGAAGCTCGTGATCGTCGAGTCGCCCACCAAGGTCAAGACCATCGCCCAGTACCTCGGTGCCGACTTCGAGGTGATGGCCTCCGTGGGGCACATCCGCGACCTGATCGAGCCCAAGAACCTGCCCGCGGACAAGAAGGTGGGTTCTCTCGGCAAGTTCTCGGTCGACGTCGAGAACGGCTTCGAGCCCTACTACGTCGTCTCCGACCAGAAGAAGAAGACTGTCGCCGACCTGAAGCGGGCTTTGAAGGGCGCGGACGAGCTCTACCTCGCCACTGATGAGGACCGCGAGGGCGAGGCCATCGCGTGGCACCTGCTGCAGGAGCTGAAGCCGAAGATCCCGGTGAAGCGGATGGTCTTCCACGAGATCACCAAGGACGCGATCGAGAAGGCGCGGGAGAACACCCGCGACATCGACACCGCGCTGGTCGACGCCCAGGAGACCCGCCGCATCCTCGACCGCCTCTACGGCTACGAGGTCTCGCCCGTGCTGTGGCGGAAGGTCGGCCCCGGGCTGTCGGCCGGCCGCGTGCAGTCCGCGGCGACCCGCCTCGTCGTCGACCGCGAGCGGGAGCGCCTGGCGTTCGTCTCCGCCGGCTACTGGGACATCACCGCCCGCTTCGCCGAGACGGGCGGTGCCGACGACTTCGAGGCCCGCCTCACCCGGGTGGACGGCCAGCGCGTCGCCAGCGGCCGCGACTTCGACGACACCGGTGCCCTGAAGCCCGGCGCCCGAGTGCTGGACGAGTCGTCCGCGACGGCGCTCGCCGAGGGTCTCCGCGACGACGCGACCGCGTCGACCGTCACGAACGTCGAGTCGAAGCCGTACACCCGCCGCCCGGCCGCGCCGTTCACCACCTCCACGCTGCAGCAGGAGGCGGCCCGCAAGCTCCGCTTCTCGGCCCGGCAGACGATGAGCGTCGCCCAGTCGCTCTACGAGAACGGCTACATCACCTATATGCGCACCGACTCGCCGTCGCTGTCGACGCAGGCGATCAACGCCGCGCGCAACCAGGCCGTCGCGCTGTACGGCGCGGACTCCATCCCGGAGAAGCCCCGCGTCTACACCGGCAAGAGCAAGAACGCGCAGGAGGCCCACGAGGCGATCCGCCCCTCCGGGGAGACGTTCCGCACGCCCACCGAGCTGAACACCGAGCTGCGGGGCAACGAGCTGCGCCTCTACGACCTCATCTGGAAGCGCACGGTCGCGTCCCAGATGGCGGACGCCCGCGGCTCGACGGCGACCGTCACCATCGAGGCGAAGCCTGCAGGCACGGACACCGTCGCCGTGTTCTCGGCGAGCGGCACCGTCATCACGTTCCGCGGGTTCCTGCAGGCCTACGAGGAGGGCCGCGACGAGGAGCGCAACAGCGAGAAGGAGCCCGCCGAGGCCAAGCTGCCGCCGCTGACCGCCGGTCAGGCGCTCGCCGTCACGGAGGCGGAGGCGAAGGGCCACGAAACGAGCCCGCCGCCGCGCTACACCGAGGCCAGCCTCGTGAAGGCGCTCGAGGAGCTCGGCATCGGCCGCCCCTCGACCTTCGCGTCGATCATCTCGACCATCGTCGACCGCGGCTACGTCACCCCCCGCGGCACCGCCCTGGTGCCCAGCTGGACCGCGTTCTCCGTGGTCAAGCTGCTCGAGGAGTTCTTCGGCGACCTGGTCGAGTACAACTTCACGGCCGAGATGGAGAACGACCTCGACCGCATCGCTGACGGCGAAGCGGACCGGGTCGATTGGCTGACGGGCTTCTACTTCGGCCGGGATGGCCACCGGGGCCTCCGCAGCGTCGTCGACAACCTCGGCGAGATCGACGCGAAGAGCATCAACTCGGTGCGGCTCTCCGACGACATCACCCTCCGCATCGGCAAGTACGGGCCGTACCTGGAGGTCCGCGAAGAGGGCGCCGACCCGGAGGCGACGCCCCGGCGGGTGAACCTGCCGGAGGACCTCGCACCGGACGAGCTCACCGAGAAGAAGGCACGCGAGCTGGTCGAGGCGCCGGTCCAGACGGACCGGGTGCTCGGCGCGAACCCGGAGAACGGCAAGCAGATCGTGGTGCGCGACGGCCGCTTCGGTCCGTACGTCACCGAGGTGGACCCGGAGGCCGAGGAGGCCGAGACGGCCGCCGCGAAGAAGAAGGCCGTCAAGCCGCGTACCGCGTCGCTGTTCAAGAGCATGACCCCCGCCGAGATCGACCTCGCCACGGCGCTCAAGCTCCTGGAGCTGCCCCGCGTGGTGGGTGCCGACCCCGAGTCGGGCGAGGAGATCACCGCGCAGAACGGCCGGTACGGGCCCTACCTCAAGAAGGGCACCGACACCCGGACCCTGCCGACCGAGGACGCCATCTTCGAGACCGACCTCGACGCCGCTCTCGCCCTGTTCGCGGAGCCGAAGTACGGCGCCCGCCGCGCGTCGAGCGCCCTCAAGGAGTTCGAGGCTCCGGACCCGGTGAGCGGCAAGGCGATCAAGATCAAGGACGGCCGCTTCGGCGCCTACGTCACCGACGGCGAGACCAACGCAACCATCCCCCGTGCCGAGACGATCGAGGAGATCGACTTCGAGCGGGCGGTGCAGCTGCTCGCCGACAAGCGCGCCAAGGGCCCGGCACCCAAGGCGGCGCGGGGCGGTGCCAAGGCGAAGACCGCGGCCAAGGCGCCCGCCAAGCGTACGACGACGCGCAAGACGGGCGCGAAGTCCTCATCGTGAAGTGGCCTCGTCGTGAGCGGAGCCTTCTCGTGACCGGAGCCTCGAGAACCGGGGCGTCCCGGTGACCGGCGTCTTCGTCACCCTGGAGGGCGGCGACGGGTCGGGCAAGTCGACGCAGGCCGCGCTCCTCGAGGCGTGGCTGCAGGAGCGCGGCGAGACCGTGCTGCGCACCCGGGAGCCCGGGGGCAGCGACCTGGGCGTCGAGCTCCGCGAGATCGTCCTGCACCGCCGCGGTGAGGTGGCGCCGCGCGCGGAGGCCCTGCTCTACGCCGCCGACCGCGCGCACCACATCGCGACGGTGGTGCGGCCGGCGCTCGAGCGCGGCGAGGTGGTGCTGCAGGACCGGTACCTCGACTCGTCGGTGGCCTACCAGGGGGCAGGACGGACACTCGACCCGGATGAGATCCGGCGCCTGTCGCTGTGGGCGGCGGAGGGACTGCTGCCGCACCTCACCGTGCTGCTCGACCTCGATCCGCAGGCGGCGCGCGTGCGCCTGGGGGAGCGCACCAAGTACGACAGGCTCGAGGCTGAGCAGGAGGACTTCCACCGCCGTGTCCGGGAGGCCTACTTGCGGCTCGCCGCGGACGAGCCCGAGCGCTTCCTGGTCGTCGACGCGACGCTGCCGCCGGACAGCATCACCGAGCGGATCCGCGCCCGCATGGCGGAGCTCCTTCCCCGATGAGCGCCCTCTGGCAGGACCTGACCGGTCAGGACGAGGCGATCGACGTGGTGCGCACCGCGGCGGCCGCCGCTCACGCCGGTGACGGCGGGCCGAGCGCCATGACGCATTCATGGCTCATCACCGGGCCGCCCGGGTCGGGTCGGTCGAACCTCGCGTACGCCTTCGCTTCGGCCCTGCTCGGCGACGGGACGCCGGAGGGGGATGAGTCGACGCGGCGGCAGGTGCGTGCCCGCACCCATCCCGACCTGGCGGTGCTCGCAACGGACCGGGTCATCATCTCCATCGAGGAGGTGCGCAAGCTCGTCTCATCGTCCCAGTACTCGCCGTCGGTGTCCCGCTATCGCGTCATGGTCATCGAGGACGCGGACCGCATGACGGAGCGCACCTCGAACTTGCTGTTGAAGGCGCTGGAGGAGCCGCCGCCCCGCACCGTGTGGGTCCTCTGCGCGCCGAGCGAGGCCGACCTGCTCCCGACGATCCGCTCGCGGGTCCGCACCGTGCGGCTGCGCGTGCCGCGGACCGCGGACGTCGCCCGGCTGCTCGTGGAGCGGGACGGGGTGTCCGCCGAGATCGCCGAGGCGGCGGCCCGTGAGTCGCAGAGCCACATCGGCATGGCCCACCGGCTGGCGACGGATGCGGAGGCGCGCTCCCGGCGCGCGGAGACCCTGAACCTGGTGCTCGGCCTGCGCAGCGTGCCGCAGGCGGTGCTCGGTGCTGCCCGCCTCGTGGAGATCGCCGGCGAGGACGCGAAGGCGATCAGCGAGCAGCGCGACGCCGAGGAACGCGCGGCCACGCTGCGCTCGCTCGGGGTCGAGCCGGGCGGCCCCATCCCGCCCGCGCTGCGCGGGCAGCTGAAGCAGCTGGAGGACGACCAGAAGCGCCGCGCGACCCGCAGCCTCCGCGACGGCATCGA
This sequence comes from Naasia sp., assembly GCA_036563405.1. GTDB lineage: Bacteria > Actinomycetota > Actinomycetes > Actinomycetales > Microbacteriaceae > Naasia. The sequence continues at coordinate 11,757 of DATCMN010000158.1, forward strand.
CCGGATCCTCGTCGACCTGCTGTCCCTCTTCCGTGATGTGCTCCTCGTCCAGCTCGGCAGCGACCTCGAGCAGGTCAATGCGTCGGCGGGGGATGCGATCGGCGAGCTCGCCCGGACCACAGATGCCGCCCACACCCTCGGCGCGATGGACGCGGTGGCGACCGCCCGCCGGCGCATCGAGGCGAACGTCCCGCCCGCGCTCGCCCTCGAGGCGATGCTCGTCGCCGCAATCCGAAAGGCTGTCTGAGTGGCCCGTCGTCTCCTCCCCGCCGTGGCCGCCGTGGCGATCACCGCCACTCTGGCCGGCTGCTCGCTGTTCCCGCAGCCGCGCGTCACCTCCACGCCCACCGCCGAGGAGGTGCCCGCAGCCCTCGAGCCGTACTACACGCAGACCCTCGTCTGGTCGGACTGCGGCGAGGGCATGCAGTGCGCGACCGCCACGGCGCCGCTCGACTGGAGCGCGCCCGATCAGGCGGACGACATCGAGCTGGCGCTGGTACGGCAGCCGGCGTCCGGGGACCGTAAGGGCTCCCTCTTCGTGAACCCGGGCGGTCCGGGCGCCTCCGGCTACGACTTCATCAAGGACAGCGTCGACTTCGCGGTCAGCGAGGATCTGCAGCGCGGCTTCGACGTGGTCGGCTGGGATCCGCGCGGTGTGGGCCGCTCCACGGCGGTCGACTGCTACGACGGTCCGGACCTCGACAGGTTCCTGTTCGGCATGCCGGAGAGCGAGGCGGGCACGGACGCCTACGTCGCGGAGGTCGTGGGGGAGGCGCGCGACTTCGCCGCCGCCTGCTCCGAGCGCACCGGCGCCCTCCTGGAGTTCGTGGACACCCAGAGCACGGTCAGCGACCTCGACATGCTCCGCGCGATAGTCGGCGACCCGAAGCTCAACTACCTCGGCTACTCGTACGGCAGCGACATCGGGGCGCACTACGCGGACCGCTACCCCGACAAGGTGGGCCGGCTGGTCCTCGATGGCGCCGTCGATCCCACGCTCACCACCTTCGACGTGTCGCTCGCCCAGACCACGGCCTTCGCGGATGCGCTGCGCGAGTACCTGGCGGACTGTCTCGACAGCCCCGAGTGCCCGTTCACCGGCACGGTCGACGACGCGATCGCCGACGTGCGGGACACTCTCGACCGCCTCGACCAGTCGCCCATCCGCGCGGCCGACGGCCGGCGGCTCACCAGCGCGTACCTGGACACCGCCATCCAGGCGGCGCTCTACGACGAGGGCAGCTGGGAGTACCTCAGCCAGGCGTTCCTCGAGGTGCGTGCCGGGAAGAGCGAGACCGCCTTCCTCCTCGCCGACTTCTACGTGGACCGGGATGAGGACGGGAACTACGCGTCGAACATGTTCGAGGCGTTCTACGCCATCAACTGCATCGACGCCCCGGTGGAGCGGGACCCTGCGGTCATCGCCGAGCAGTCCGCCGCGCTCGCTGCCGCGGACCCCCTGAGCACGCCGGATGACGTGAGCCCTCTCGGCGACGTCGTGTGCGCGGAGTGGCCGTACGCGTTCCGCGGGACCGTCGGCCCGGTCGAGGGGGACGGGGCCGCCCCGATCCTCGTGGTCGGCACCACCGGCGACCCGGCGACGCCGTACCAGTGGGCGGAGGCGCTGTCCGATCAGCTGGAGAGCGGGGTGCTCCTCACCTACGTCGGCGAGGGTCACATCGCCTACGACGAGGGTGACCCGTGCATCGTGGGCGCTGTGGATGAATACCTGCTCGACGGCACTGTGCCCGAAGACGGTCTAGTCTGCGATCCGTGACGGATGAACCGGGCCTGAGGGAGCGGAAGCGTGCGGCGACGCGGCACGCGATCGAGCTCGCCATGCTGCGGCTCGCTCTGGAGCGCGGCGTCGACGGCGTCACCGTCGACGAGGTGAGCCGCGCCGCCGACGTGTCGCCGCGCACCTTCTTCAACTACTTCCCCACCAAGGAGGACGCCCTTCTCGGCGCCCTCCCGCCCGAGCCGAGCGCCGAGGCTGTCGAGCACTACGTGACGAAGGGCTACGGCGGGTCGCCGCTCGCCGACCTGGAGCCGCTGTTCATGCCGTTCGTGGTCGAGCTCGAGGACCACGAGGTGCAGAGCCTGCGGCGCGAGCTGTTCCGCCGGAACCCCGGTCTCGCCACCGTCGCGATCGGAAGCGCGCGCCGGATGGAGGGTGTCATCGCCGACATCCTCGAGCGCCGCATCAACGCGAACCCGCGCACCCGGGCGTCGTTCGACGCGGATCAGGTGCGTCTGCTCTCCTTTCTCGGCTACGCCACCCTCCGCGCCGGCTGGGTGGCCTGGGCGGAGTCGAACGGGCAGTCGTCGCTCGCGGATCACGTGCATCGCGCCTTCGCGGCGCTCCCCGGTCTGGTGGGACGGGCGCGCAAGGGAGCCTGAGCTCGCTTCCGCGCCCGTCGCCGGATGTCCCCTGCGGGCTAGAGCGCCATCGCCGGGTCCGGCTCGTCTGCCTGCGCCTTGCCCTCCGGGGCGGCGAAGGCGAGCGAGATGCCGTGGCTCCGCCGGCGGAACAGCAGCACCGCGAGGAGACCGCCTGCGGCGAAGAGCCCGGCGCCCCACCAGTACGCCGTGGTGTAGCTGGTGACCGCGGCCTGCGCGGCGACGGCGGCCGTCGCCGGCAGGTGACCGGCGATGTAGTCCGCAGCTGCGGTGGCGGCGATCGTGTTGAGCAGCGCGGTGCCGAGGCTGCCGCCGATCTGCTGACTGGTGTTCACCATCGCGGATGCCACCCCGGCGAACTCCCGCTCCACCCCGAGGGTCGCCGTCTGCATCGAGGCCGGCATGATCGTGCCCATGGTGAGCCCCAGCATCATCAGCGCCGGCAGCACGTCAGGCGCGTAGCTACTGTCCAGGTCGAGCCGGGCGAGCAGCAGCATCCCGGTGACTCCGAGCGCCATGCCGATCGGCACCATCACCTTGGGCCCGAGCCGCGGCAGCAGCAGGTTGGTGGACAGCTGCGCCGCCACTACGAGCATGACGACCATCGGCAGGAACGCGAACCCGGTCTGGATGGGGCTGAAGCCGAGGGACGCCTGCAGGTAGTAGGTGACGAACAGGAAGACGCCGAACATGCCGGCGCCGGCGATGAGGATGGAGCTGTATGCGGCGGCGCGGTTGCGGTCGAGGACTATCGCCAGCGGCAGCAGCGGGTGCGCGGCACGGCGCTGCCAGAGGACGAACGCGACGAGCAGGAGGGTCGCCGCGGCGAGCACGGCCCAGGTCAGAGGCGAGTCCCAGCCGTCGGTCTCGGCGTGCGAGAAGCCGAAGACGATCCCGAACAGTGCCCCGGAGACGAGGAGAGTGCCCGGCACGTCGAGGCGCGGACGGGGTCCGGTCCGCTCGACGCTGCGCACGAAGATCACGGCTCCGGCGATCGCGATCGCCGCGATAGCGACGTTGATGTAGAGGTTCCAGCGCCAGTCGAGCTGCTCGGTGAGGACGCCGCCGAGCAGCAGGCCGACGGCACCGCCGGCTCCGGCGATCGCGCCGAAGACGCCGAAGGCGCGCGCCCGCTCACGCGGGATGGTGAACGTCGTGGTGAGCACCGCGAGGGCGGTGGGAGCCAGCAGCGCCGCGAACGCGCCCTGTAAGGCGCGGGCGCCGATCAGCACCTCGAAGGTGGGAGCGGCGCCGCCGAGAGCCGACGCGATTGCGAAGCCGATGAGGCCGACGACGAAGGTGCGCTTGCGGCCGAGGAGGTCGGACAGCCGGCCGCCGAGGAGGAGGAGGCTCGCGAACGCGAGGGAGTACGCGGTGACCACCCACTGGCGGTCGCCGTCCGAGAAGCCGAGGTCGGCCTGTGCGGAGGGCAGAGCGATGTTCACCACGGTGCCATCGAGGACGACCATGAGCTGCGCCAGTCCGACGGTGACGAGCGTCCACCAGCGACGGGTCGCCGGGGGTGCGGGAGGAGAGGAGAGCGAGGACATAGAGGCGACTGTATACGGTACTGAGCAGTTTCGGATATAGTCAGTTCCAGAACTGAGGCGTACAGCAACTAGGCTGGGTGCATCCACTTGAACGCCCGCCGGCAGGGAGGCAGCGATGACGCCGCTCGATCTCGTCGATGCCGTTCCTAAGCCGCGCGAGGATGATGCGCCCCGGCTGGGCCGCAAGCGCGACCACACCCGCGACGCGGACATCCTGGAGGCGGCGCTCGAGGTGCTCGCCGAGACCGGCTACGACGGGATGACCGTCGACATGGTGGCGGCGCGGGCTCGCGCGGGGAAGGCCACGTTGTACCGCCGCTGGCCATCGAAGGCCGAGCTCGTGCTCGATGCCGTCGCGTGCCTGAAGGCGCCCGATTCCGACCCGTCCCGACTGCCGGACACCGGCACGCTGCGCGGCGACCTGATCGCGATGATCCGCACCCCGACGCTGAAGGATGCCGAGCGGAAGCTGCAGATCATGGCGGGCATCGTCTCGATGCTGTCGAAGTCGCCGGAGCTCGCGGAGGCGGCGCAACAGGCGATCGTCGAGCCGCGCGCTCGCGCCAACCGCTTCGTGCTGCAGCGCGCTCTCGAGCGGGGCGAGATCCCCGCGGACGTCGACATCGACAACATCGCGATGGTCAGCACCGCGATGGTCAGCTACCGCGTCCTCATGCTGCGCAAGCCGACGACGAGGGAGTACCTGATCTCGATCATCGACGGCGTCATCCTTCCGGCCGTCGGGCTGAAGCCTCCTCGGCTCTGACCTCGCGCCGGCCTTAGGCGGGGGAGCGCCCCTGCGGACGGAGCGCCGCCGATCGGCTAGCATTGAGGACCGCCGGGGGTGCGCTCCCGGTCCGCCGCCCTAGCTCAGTCGGTAGAGCGATTCACTCGTAATGAATAGGTCAGGGGTTCGATTCCCCTGGGCGGCTCCAAAAATCCTGGTGAAGTGGCGATTCTTGCTGAGGATCCTGTCCGCCGCGTGGTTTCCGGCGGAGACATGACGGGGACGCAACTCAATGGATGATGAGGGCTCTCGGCGCACATGGCGACGCCCATCAGCAATTCTCAACGTGGTTGCCGGAAGACCGGTGTGTTGAGGGGGTGAATGAGTCGCTTGCCCGGTGCTCGCGCTAGCCGCCGCTGGACAGGTAGGCCAGCTGTATCGGACGTACCAGGACGATGCGGGGCAGGAGAGCCCTATGTTCGGGCGGGCGCCGCGCACGTGCGCTCCGTTTCAGCCGTAGCAGACCGCGGCGCGCTCGTATCGATCGGACGAGATGGTCTTCGGCGCGCTGACCGCTGACGAGATCGAGGTTCTTATGACGTTCTCGCCGGCGAGGGCGACCATGCTGCCCCAGGCGCCCTCCACCGCCGCATCCACCGCAGCGGCCCCGAACCGTGCCGCGAGCACGCGGTCGTAGGAGGTCGGAGTACCGCCCCGCTGAATGTGTCCGAGGGTCGTCGCGCGGGTCTCTATGCCTGTCGCTTGCTCGAGGATAGGGGCGAGGCGCTCGCCGATGCCCCCGAGCCTCGGGCGGCCATCCGGTTCCTGCCCTCGCGGCGCCCATACGTCATGGCCGTGGCCCGGGATCGCGTACCCTTCGGCGACGATGACAATCGGAGCCTCGCCTCGCGCGTGCGCGGACCGCACCCATCCGAGTACGCGGGGCATATCGGCGGGGTGCTCGGGGATCAGCACCGCGTGTGCCCCTGTGGCGATGCCGGCGTGCAGTGCGATCCACCCCGAGTGGCGGCCCATGACCTCGGCGATCATGCACCGGCCATGCGATCCGCCTGTCGTGATCAGGCGGTCGATGGCATCCGTGGCGACCTGCACGGCTGTGTCGAAGCCGAAGGTGTAATCCGTACCGGCGAGATCGTTGTCGATGGTCTTCGGGACGCCTACGATCGGCACCCCCTCCTCGCTCAGTGATCGCGCCGCAGACAGCGAGCCCTCACCGCCGATGGCGATGAGACCGTCGAGAGAGTGCGCGCGGAGGACCGCATTGACGCGGTTGGATCCGTCACCGCCCTCGAACGGGTTCGTCCTGGATGTGCCCAAGACGGTCCCACCCCTTCCGGCGATGCCGCGAGTGAGTTCGTCGTCCACCGCAACGGTGTCATCAGCAAGCACCCCCCTCCATCCATTGCGAAAGCCCACAAGTTCCCCACCGTGCTCCTTGCTCAGGCGTATCCATGCGCTGCGGATCACGGCGTTGAGGCCGGGGCAATCGCCCCCGCTGGTGAGTATGCCGAGACGTGGCGAGGTCACGTGATCTCCGAACTTTCAAAAGATGGACAGACTGTCCGAAAACAGTGTAGGTTCAGCGATCAGTTGAGCGCTAGAGCGAGCGGACCACTCCGAAGGCACGCTCAGGTAGGAGAGCAATGACGCCGGTAGCGAAGGTGGTGCGCCTCGCCGTCGCACCCGACCAGGAGCAGGTGCTCGACCGCGCGCTGCAGGTCGCGGCCTCCAAGTTCGAAGAGGAGCCGGGAACCATGGTGTGGCGTCACTTCGTGACGGACCGACAGGAGCGGCTGATCCTGGAGGTCTTCCGCGATGCGGATGCGGTCGCGATGCATGATGCGTCGACTGATGTGGTCGTCCTCCGGGCTGCTCTCGAAGCTTCCGCGGCGCTCGTGACCGTCGAGACGTTTACAGCCATTCCCGTGCCGCAGACCGCCGCCCATTCCCGTGCAGTGAGCGAAGGAGATCATCGATGACCAAGCAGATTCTCGTGACGGGTGCCTCCGGTTACCTCGGTCAGGCGATCGCGCAACGGCTCCTGCGGGCCGGCTTCACTGTCGACGGTCTGGTGCGTTCGGATGACGCGGCCCGCGCCGTGGCGGCCCAGGGACTGGGGATCGTGCGGGGCAGTCTCGACGACGTCGAGCGCCTCGACCTCGCGGGCTACGACGGAATCATCGACACTGCTACTGCTGATCATGCTCCATCGACCAGCGCGTTCCTCGACACCCTGGCGGGCAGTGGGCGCACTTACATCCGGACGAGCGGAACCGGCGTGTACACGGATCTCGGTGCCGGTGCAGAGTCGCCTGTCGTCTACACGGAAGCCGACTCCTTCGTTCCTGCCGCAGTCATCGCGACGCGCGTGGAGTCGGACGACCGGGTCGTCCGGGCGGCTGAGCGAGACATACGCACGATCGTCATCCGCCCATCCATGGTCTACGGCGACGGCGGGTCGGAGCAGCTTCCGCACATGCTGCGGTATGCGCTCGCTCATGGGCGGGCCGTCTACGCAGGCGCAGGGGCGAACCGCTGGTCGAACGTCTACCTGTACGACCTCGCCGAGCTCTACCTTCTCGCCTACCAGTATGCCCCTGCCGGCTCCCTCTATAACGTCGCTGGAGGCGAGCTGTCCATGGCTGAGATCTCGGACGCCATAGCGCGCCTGCTCGGGCAGGGCCGGGCCCATTCCGTTCCGGTCGAGGAAGCCCGCGCCGCGCTGGGTGCGCGATGGGTGGACGTGGCTCTCGCGAGCAACAGTCGAGTCGATTCCCGCCGTGCTCGCGAGGAACTCGGCTGGGAGGTGTCGGGTCCCTCACTGATGGCTGAGCTGGAGAGCGGTTCGTACCGTCGGATCTGGGCGTCGAAGGGTGATCCTCACGACCACGCGACTATCCAGTCGGCACCCCGGTCGTGACCTCCCCTCGCCGCACGGGCGCTGCGCCGATGCCGTCGGATGACCCCGGCTGCGAGCTCATGCCGCTGCCGGAGCCGCGAGCTGGCCGCGGGGATCAACGGGCAGGTGGAGGGGATGGCACGTGATCCCTCTCGACCTGACTGGGCGCCGCGCCTTCGTCTCGGGCTCCTCCCGGGGCATCGGGTATGAGATCGCTCGTCGGCTCGCGGAAGCGGGAGCGACGGTGGGAGTGGGGGGTCGGACCGCTGGTGCCGTAGGCGCGGCGGTGGGGCGGCTTCGGGAGATCTGCCCGCCGCCATTTTCCTGGGCGTGGCAGCGGACCTCGCGAGCGATGAGGGGGCCGCGAAGGTCGAACAAAACTTCCCTGACGCGGACATCCTCGTGAACAACCTCGGCATCTATCACGCGAGCGACGTCAGCACCGAGAGCGATGCGGAGTGGCTGCGGATGTTCGAACTGAACGTGCTGTCGAGTGTGCGGGTCACCCGGCGCTTCTTCCCTGGCATGATCGAGCGGAACTGGGGACGCGTGCTCATGATCGCTAGCGACGCAGCCGTCGCGGTGCCGCCGGACATGATTCCCTATGCCGTCTCCAAGACGGCGCTGCTGTCGCTGTCGCGTGGCCTGGCGAAGGTCGCGGCCGGAACGGGAGTGACAGTGAACTCCCTCATCGTGGGCCCCACGAACTCGGAGGGATTGCGCGCCTTCGTCGCACAGACGGTCGGCTCGGATCTGCCGTGGGAGGAAGCCCAGCGTGAGTTCATGCGGAGGAGCCGCCCGCTGTCCATCCTGGGGCGAGTGATCGAGCCGAGGGAAGTGGCGAACATGGTCGCCTACCTCAGCTCGGACCTGGCCTCTGCGACAACGGGAGGGGCGCTGCGCGTCGACGGAGGTTACGTCGACTCCATCGTGCCCTGACGCCGTGAACCGACTGGGCGGTCAGTCTTGCAGCGGCGACACCAGCTTTCGAGCGGTGGCTGCCAAGCTGTCCGCCAGTGAGTCCTCGCGGCCGACGATGTCCTCGCGGCGCCCGGCAACGGAGAGTGCCGCCAGGAGTTCATCGTCTCCTGGCACGGGAACCGCGACAGCGGCGACACCGAGGGTCACGTCCTGGTCTGAGATGCAGAATCCGCGCTCGCGAGTCAGCCGCACGTCCTCGACGAGAGCGGCCCGGTCC
>DATCMN010000163.1:0-4407 GCA_036563405.1 Naasia sp.
GAACAGGAACAACGTCATGACCGCAACGCCCGTCCTCCACCTCAACTTCTCCGGCCGGGCACGGGAGGCGCTCGAGTTCTACGCCTGCGCGTTCGGCGGCACTTCGGCTGTCCGCACCTATGGCGAATTCGGGATGCCCGCCGACCTGCCCGACGCCGGCCGGGTGGTGTGGGGAGAGGTCGTGGCCGCCGGCGGCTTCCACGTGATGGCCTACGACATCCCGTCCGTCGGGGCCCCGACGGAGCCGGCCGCTCCGTTCACCCAGCGGGAGAACGGCGTGACGATCACGAATCAGCCGTTCTTCGCAGCCCTCCGCAGCGGCACCCTGGACGAGGCGCAGCAGGTGTGGGACGCCCTGGCGCCGGGTGCCTCGGTTGTCGAACCCCTCGCGGCCTCGGCCTGGTCGCCGGGCTTCGGGATGCTCACCGACAGATTCGGGGTCACCTGGGTCATCGACGTCGCCTGAGCTTCACAGCCTCCACAGGAGCAGGGCCGGCCCGGTCCTCCTCCTCCGGGCGCCGTCCGCGGCGTCGTCGGGCGGGACACCGTTCGGTCGTCCTCCGCGATCAGTCCGAGGGGTCCTTCTCCTCGTACACGTAGATGGGCGCCTCGCCCGACGGCGAGTCCGCGGCCCCCAGCCGCTGGTAGGTGCGCCCCTCGTGCTCGAGCGTGTCCGTCAGGTCGTCGACGTGCAGGCGGATCGGGTCGCCGTCCCGGGGTTCGAGCTTCACCTCATGCATGACGCTCATCGTGACCGTCGACGAGCACGGGCGCCAGGGGTGCCGCTCAGCCGTCGGAGGGCGTCGCCGCGGAGCGGATGGCGTGCAGCTTCCGCTCCCGCATCGCGAGGAACAGCGGGAACGTGAACGCGAAGGCGGTGACCGCGGAGCCGAGGATGTAGGCCCACGCGAACCGCATGCCGAGTCGCCTGGCCTCGACGGCGATGAGGATGCTGCCCGCTATCGCGACGATCAGCAGATCGACGGTGAGTGACGACACTGCCGGTCCGCTGCCACCCCAGTCTCCGAAGAAGTCGCGCCTCTCGAGGATCGCCAGCACGTTGAACGTCCAGGTGCCGACGAGGCCGAGCACGCTGAGGACCAGCCAGAGAAGCGCGACGGGTGTCCAGCCGCGCCTCACGCCCGCTCGCCCCCTGAGCGGCGGAGCAGTCCGAGTTCCATCGCCTTGGTGACGGCCCGGGTCCTGTCGCTCACCTCGAGCTTCTCGAAGGCGTGCAGGAGATGCGTCTTCACCGTGGCCTCCGACAGGAACAGCCGCCCGGCGATCTGCGGATTGCTCGAGCCCTCCGCCACCAGGCCGAGCACCTCCAGTTCGCGAGGGGTCAGCAGGGGAGCGGCGGGCCGCCGCATCCGGGAGACGAGCATCGCCGCGATCCGCGGCGCGAGCGCTACCTCGCCGGCCGCCACTGAGCGGATGCCGGCGAGGATCTCCTCCTGCGGCGCAGCCTTCAGCAGGTAGCCGCTGGCTCCGGCCTCGATGGCGGAGAGGATGCTCTCGTCGGACTCGTAGGTGGTAAGGACGAGCACCTTGGTGGCGGGCCGCTCCGCGAGGATGCGGCTGGTCGCCTCGGCTCCGTCCACACGGGGCATCCGCAGATCCATGAGGACGAGGTCGGGGGAGAGTTCGAGGGCGAGCGCCACCGCCTTCTCCCCGTCGGCCGCCTCGCCCACCACGTCGATGTCCGGCTCCGACTGCAGGAGGGCGACGATGCCGCCGCGGACTATCGGGTGGTCGTCGGCGACCACAACGCGCAGCTGCCCGGTCATGCGCGGACCGGGTGGGGGAGCAGCGCGGTGAGGGTCGTGCCGCCCGCGCCGCTCGTGATGTCGAGGGAGCCGTCGGCCAGAGCCAGGCGATCCCGCATCCCCGCCAGGCCGAAGCCGGTCGCGGGTGCGGCCGGGTCGAAGCCCGTGCCGTCGTCGGTCACGGTGAGGCGCGTGAGGCCGTCGGCGTCGGTGAGCTCCAGCCGAACCGAGCCGGCGCCGGCGTGCTTGCGCACATTCGCGAGGGCCTCCTGCGCGCAGCGCAGCAGCACCACCTCCGCCTCCCTCGGCAGCGACGGCGGTGCCACGGCCCGCACCGACACCTCGATGCCGGTCTCCCGCTCGAATCTCGCCGCGATCCGCTCGAGCGCCGGGACGACCCCGCCGCCTTCCAACTCGACCGGGGCTGTCGCAGCGACCAGCGCGCGGGTCTCGACGAGCGTCTCCCGGGCGCTCTCCTCGAGCAGGCGCAGGCGTGCGGCGACAGCGGCTGTGTCCCCCGCCCGCAGCTCCTGCCGCGCCTGCTGGGTCAGCAGGACGAAGCCGGTGATGCTCTGCGCGATGGTGTCGTGCAGCTCCCGGGAGAGGCGCTGCCGCTCGCTGGCGGCGCCCGCCTCGTGCCCCAGCGCGGCGAGCTGCTCCTGGGCGGCCGTGAGTTCGGCGATCAGGAGACCGCGCTCCTCGCTCAGGTGCGAGATGCGGCTGATCCAGGCGCCCATCGCCATGCTGAAGCCGAAGGACAGCACCACGGTCGCGATGGTCTCGGTGATCGCGCCCTGCGAGGTGCCCCGGCTGAGGACGAAGCCGACGGCGGTGGCGAGCGCGACGCCGATGTTCGCGACTATCGCCTGCCTGGTCGTCGCCGAGAACACCCAGGCGATCGGGTAGGACACCACCTGCAGCACGGCGAGCGTCGGCCAGAATGCGACCGCCGCCCCCGTGATCAGGATGACCAGGACGACGAAGACCGTGGCGGGCACGCGGTCCGTGCAGCCCCGCCGGCCGATCGCGAACCAGGCGAGGACGAAGGCCGCGAGGGCCGCGATCCCGCCGAGGAGCCGCCAGGTCGGTGGATCGCTGATCGCCAGCACGACGGTGAGGGCGACCGCTGTCGCGGTCACCGCCACACTCCACCACTTGGGCGACTCCACGGCGTTCACTCTCCCACGCATCGGAAGGACTCAGGAGTCCCGGCGGACCCAGCGGAAGGTGATGCGCGCGAGCACCAGCCCGACCACCAGCCAGAGGGCGAGGACCAGCGCGACGCCCGGCAGGTTCCACGTGCCGCCCTGCTCGAGCACCGCGTAGGAGTCGGGCAGGAACACGTGGCGCATGCCCTGGGCGAGCCACTTGAGCGGGAAGACGCTGGCCACGTTCTGCAGCCACTCGGGCAGGTCGCTGAACATGAGGTAGACGCCGGAGATGAACTGCAGCACGAGGACCACCGGCACGATCACCGCGGTCGCGCTCTTCCCGCTGCGCGGCAGGGAGCTGAGCCCGATGCCGAGCACTGCGCAGGAGACCACGCCGAGGAGGAACACCCAGGTGAAGGTGAGCCAGCGGTCCGGCTCGGTCGGCAGGCCCACTCCGAACACGAGGGCCGCGACGGCGATCAGGAGCGCCGCCTGCAGGATGCCGGTGACCAGCACCTGGCCGAGCTTGCCGAGGAAGTAGCTGCCCACGGGGAGCGGCGAGCCGGCCAGCCGCTTCAGCGTGCCGTCGCTGCGCTCCATGGCGATGTCGACAGCGAGGTTCTGCAGGCCGCTCAGCAGCACGCCTGCGGCGAGCATCGCCGGCAGGTAGTACTCGGCAGCGCTCACCGCGTTGCCGTCGGCGTCCCGCCCGAAGTCGCCGCCACTGAACGCGACGGAGAAGATCGTGAGGAACAGCAGGGGGAAGAGGAAGGTGAAGAAGACGCTGTCGCCCTGCCGGAAGTAGGCGCGGACCTCGTAAGCGGTCCGGATCATGCCGAGGCGCAGGGTGCGGCCGCGCGGCAGGGCGGGCGCGCGGCCCGGGGTCGTGGTGGTCATGCGGAGACTCCTTCGGATGTGGCTTCCGATGCGGATGCCGATGCGGACGCGGGAGCGGTCGGGGCGGCGGCCGCGGCGACGAGTCCGAGGTAGATGTCCTCGAGGCTGGGCCGGACGATCTCGACGCCTTCCGGCTCCGAGCCGTCAGCGGCTGCGACGAGGCGGGCGACGTGCGTGGCGGGGGTCGTGGTGCGCACCTCACGGATCTCGCCGCCCTCCCGCCAGCGGACGAGGGGCACCCGCGCTTCGGCGCCGCCGATCTCGTCCACCCCGCCGATGTCGACCATCCGGCCACCGGCGATCACGCCCACCCGGTGGGCGAGCTGTGCCGCCTCGTCCAGGTAGTGGGTGGTGAGGAGGATGCTCGTCCCCTCGTCCTGGAGCGAGCGGATGAGGTCCCAGAACTTCCGGCGGGCCTCAGGGTCGAATCCGGTGGTCGGCTCGTCGAGGAAGACGAGCTCGGGGCGGCCGACTATGCCGAGCGCCACATCCGCCCGCCGGCGCTGCCCACCGGACAGCTTGCGGAGCAGGGTGCCCGCCTTGTCCTCCAGGCCCACCGCGGCGATCAGCTCGTCCACGTCCCGGGGGTTCGG
>DATCMN010000170.1:0-14467 GCA_036563405.1 Naasia sp.
GGAGCGGTTCGCCGCGAAGCGCCTGCTCGCGAGCGGGCGGGGCTTCCTGCCCGTCGGAGAGTTCCGGTCGTTCGCGGATGCGGTCGACTGCCTGCGTTTCGGCTGAGTTCCCGCGCGCCGCGTCGCTAGAGTCCGGCCATGCAGGCCTGGGACGCATTCGTGCAGTGGCTCTCCTCCGACGCGGGCCAGACGGCGCTCATCAGTGCCGGAGTCCCATTCGTCGCCATCCTGGTGGGTGCGCTGACCGCCGCCGCGATCTCCCGCAGCGGCATCCGGCGGCTCCTCCGCCAGCGGGATCGGGAGACGGCGGCAGGTGTCATCGCCGCGCTCGTCGACGCCGCGCACGACGCAGCGTCGTGGTCGGCGACGAGCCCTGGCGAGCGCAGCCTCGCCGAGCGGCAAGCTGGCGAAGCCGAGCTGCGCCTCCGCCTGCTGCCGCTGCAGGGGGCAGACGCGGCCGCGGACTGGGCCGCCCACGAGCTGCGGCAGCTCCGTCGGGCGTCATCGGCCTACACCGCCGACTTCGACTCGCCGCTCGCCGCCTTCCGCAGCCGTCTGGTGGAGTGGCATCGGAAGCCCCGGCGAGCGACCCGCGCATTCGCCGCCGACCTCGTCCGCTGGGACTCCGACGAGCGCACGGAAGAGCAGCGTCTGCAGGGCCAGCAGGATGCCTGGCTGCCGCCTCGGGATCTGGGTGCCGACAGCCCGCTGCTGCTCGACCGCCCGCTGGGCGTCGAAGCCCCCACGGCGACCATCCCGGACACCGTGAGACAGGGCGCTTCTTCGCCCTCCTGACTGGCGGCGGTCTCTCCCCGGAGCGGAAGGAGCATGGACCTGCCGAGGTCCGTGCCCGAACTTCTTCGCCCTCAGTGAACGGTGCCTGATCCGATAGCCGGGCTATCTAACATCGTCGGGTGATCGACAGCCGCACCACCCTCGTCTCCCTCATCTCCTCCGCACACCGCGTCACCCGGATCGCCGCGCAGACCACCGGCGACCAGACCTCCCCGGCCGTCTGGCGCACGCTCGCGATCCTGCAGAACGACGGACCGATGCGCCTCGGCGAGTTGGCGCAGGCCAGCCGGGTCGCGCAGCCCACCATGACCAAGCTCGTCCAGAACCTCGCGTCCGAGGACCTCGTCCGCCGGATCGCCGACGTGGAGGACGCGCGCGCATGGCTCATCGCGACCACCGCGAAGGGCGAGCGTGCGTTGCAGGAGTGGAAGGTGCGCCTGGCTGATGCCGCCGCTCCCTTCTTCGCCGGTCTGAGCGACGAGGAGTGGCGGAGCCTCGCGGCCGCCGCTGCGGTCGTGGAGCAGCGGATCTCGGAGACCGCGGTCGCCGCGTAGGACTGGAGCGCCGGAGCCGAGGCGATGTCCCCTGTGATCGCCGAGCCGACCCCGTAGGCTGATCGTCCGATCGCCGCGCTCCGGGGAGGCACGACGTGGGTCTCGAGTTCGTGCTGACAGCTCTGGCTCTCTCGGCGATCCCCGGCACGGGTGCGATCTTCACCATGACGACGGCCATCGCGCACGGCGGCCGGGCGGGGGTCTTCGCAGCCGTAGGCTGCGCGCTCGGCATCCTCCCCCACGTCCTGCTCGCGGCGAGCGGGGCTGCAGCCGTCCTGCTGGCGAGCACCGTCGCCTTCGAGATCCTCAAGTGGATCGGGGTGGCCTACCTGGTGTACCTCGCGGTCAAGACGTGGCGGGATCAGGACCACTTCTCCGATTCTCCGGTCGGACCGGCGCCGTCACCGCTGCGCACGATCGGGATGGGCGCGCTGGTCAATGTCCTGAACCCGAAGGTGCCGATCTTCTTCCTCGCGTTCCTGCCCCGGCTGCTGGACACCAGCGGCCCGGACGGCGGGTGGCTCACGCTTGCGGGCGGTCTGGTGTTCGTGGGCATGACGCTCGTCACGTTCACCGTGTACGGGCTGGCGGCGGGCGGGCTGCGCAAGCGGGTGGTGTCGCGCCCTCGCGCCGCCGCCTGGACCCGACGGGGGTTCGCTTCGGTGTTCGCGCTGCTCGCCGGCCGGCTCGCTCTGCAGACGCGCTAGCCGTCGTCGGCAGCGGACGGGCGATCGGTAGAATCGCGTCGCCGCCCTCGTAGCTCAGCGGATAGAGCAGGAGCCTTCTAATCTCTTGGTCGCAGGTTCGATTCCTGCCGAGGGCACTGGTGACGCCCGTCATCGACGGCGTCTCCAGTGCTCTCGGCAGGATGAGAAGCCGCTCGCCGCAGTGGGCCCACGCCGCCCGCTGGCGGCGGGGATCGATTCCTGCCGAGGGCACTCTCTCGACTAACGGCAACGCTCCGGCCTGACGGCAACCGCACAACGTTGCCGTCAGGCCGGAACGTTGCCTTCAGGGACCAGGAACAATTGACCTCATGCCCGACGTGAGATTCATCGCCCACCGCGGTTCGAGCGCCACCCGTCCGGAGCACACCCGGGCCGCGTACGTGCAGGCTCTGCGCGACGGGGCGGATGGGATCGAGACGGATGTCCGGCTCACCGCGGATGGCGAGGTGGTCTGCTGGCATGACGCGACTGTCGACCGCACGAGCAACGGCCGGGGGCGGGTGCGGGAGCTGAGCCTGTCGCAGCTCCGCGGTCTCGACGTCCTGCGCGGACACCTGCTGCCGGACGGCTTCGGCAGACCGGACGAGCAGCTCGTCACTCTGCGGGAGCTGATCGACATCGTGGAGCCGGCCGGCCGCGCGCTCCTCCTGGTGGTGGAGCTGAAGGCGGACCGGGGGGCGGAGCAGCGCCTGGTGGATGCGACGCTCGACATCCTCGACGCCGCGACCCCCCGCCTCCCGGACCTCGACGTGTCGCTGATGTCCTTCTCGAGAGTGAGCGCGGACGCGGTGCTGAGCAGGGATCGACAGGTGATGCTCCTCGCGCAGGACGGACAGGACACCTCGTTCCGGGCGATCGACCGCGGCCCGTACGGCGCGGGCCCGGACATCGAGTGGGTGCGCCGCTTCCCCGACACCGTGCACCGCTGGGTCAGGGAAGGCCGCGACGTCCGTGTGTGGACCGTCGACACCCTCGCCGATCTGATGCTGTGCGTCGAGCTCGGGGTGCGGGAGATCACGACCAACCGGCCGGCCGAGCTGCGGGCCGAGTACCGGTCGGCGCTGGCTTAGGCGAGCACCACGATCGCGGTGATGATCGAGGCGACCCCGAGCAGCAGCGAGAAGCCGACGAGCACCGCGTGCACGACGAGGAATCGGGTGGGGCGCCCCGCGGAATCGCGAGCGCGCGGGTCGCGGGCCACGCGCCGGAGGAAGGTCGGCCAGACGAGGATGTTCCATATCCCGTTCAGCAGGAGCAGGGATACCACGGCGACCAGCACACCCTCAGTCTAGGAACCGCCCAGCACGGGCTCTGTCCTGACCGGTCGCTACACTCGGACGGTGGCGAACGGCTCCGAGAGACTGGTCTGGATCGACTGCGAGATGACGGGGCTCGACCTCGCCCTGGACGAGCTCGTCGAGGTGGCCGTCGTCATCACCGACTACGACCTGCAGCCCGTCGATGCGGGACTCAGCCTCGTGATCCGGCCGGACCAGACGGCGCTCGACAACATGGGCGAGGTCGTGACCACGATGCACACGGAGTCGGGCCTCATCGACGAGATCCCGCACGGGATGAGCCTCGCCGACGCCGAATACCGGGTTCTCGAGTACATCCAGCGGTTCGTGCCCGCCTCCGGCACTGCGCCTCTCGCCGGGAACACGATCGGCACGGACCGGGCGTTCCTCGCGAAGTACATGCCCCGGGTGGACGGCTGGCTGCACTACCGCAGCGTGGACGTCTCCTCGATCAAGGAGCTGGCCCGGCGCTGGTTCCCCCGGATCTACTTCAACGCGCCCCAGAAGGCGGGAGGCCATCGCGCGCTGGCCGACATCCTGGAGTCGATCCGGGAGCTCGAGTACTACCGGAAGGCGGCCTTCGTCGCCCCGCCCGGGCCGTCCACCGAGCAGGTGCAGGCCGTATCGGCCGCGGTGGTCGAGGACTTCGCCGCGCGCCTGTAGAATCGATGGGCCCGCGGATCGCACGCGGGCGTCGGCCCCGCTCCTCGCGGAGCGGGTCATGGTGGGCGTAGCTCAGTTGGTAGAGCGCTGGCTTGTGGTGCCGGATGTCGCGGGTTCAAGTCCCGTCGTCCACCCCAATACCTTCCCCGAAGGTGTCGTCGTACCCGGACATCGGAGTCCTGACGTCATGCAGAGAATCAGCGACCGGCTCTACAACTGGGCCTCGATCCTCGACGAGCAGACGCTCGAGCAGGCGCGGCGCACCTCGGCCATGCCGTTCATCCACCCGCACGTGGCGCTGATGCCGGACGCGCACCTCGGCAAGGGCGCAACGGTGGGCAGTGTCATCCCCACCCTGGGCGCGATCATGCCCGCCGCGGTGGGCGTCGACATCGGCTGCGGGATGATCGCCGTCCGCACGGGCTTCCGCCGCGACGAACTGCTCCGGCTGCTGGGCACGGCGGGGCTCGCCGCGCTCCGCACCTCGATCGAGCAGAGCATCCCCCTGTCCGCCGGTCGGTACAACGCCCGGCTCGAGGACGAGGCGACCGAGCGCCGCGTCGCCCGTCTGTCCGCCGCAGCGGAGGCGGCAGGCTTCGATCCGGCGACGTACGCGAAGAACTGGACCCTGCAACTCGGCAGCCTCGGCTCCGGCAACCACTTCATCGAGGTGACGGTCGACGAGGACGACACCGTGTGGCTGTTCCTGCACTCCGGCTCCCGCGGCGTCGGCAACAGGATCGCGCAGCACCACATCGGCGCCGCCCAGGCGTACGACCGGCGGCACGCGATCGAGGTGCCGGACCGCGACCTCGCCTACCTCGTCGAGGGCACCGCCGAGTTCGACCGCTACATCGCCGAACTGCGCTGGGCTCAGGAGTTCGCCCTCGCCAACCGCGAGGAGATGATGGACAGGGTGATCGCACAGGTGACCCGCGCGACGGGCACGGAGGTGGTCGAGCAGGAGCGCATCAACTGCCACCACAACTACACGGTGCACACGAGCGCGTGGGGCGAGGACGTCTGGCTGTCGCGGAAAGGCGCGATCGACGCGAGTCTCGGCACGCCGGGGCTCATTCCCGGCTCGATGGGCACCGCGTCCTACGTCGTCGTGGGGCGCGGCAACCGGATGTCCCTCGACTCCTCGCCGCACGGCGCGGGGCGCGAGTTCTCGCGTACCGCGGCGCGCAAGCGGTTCACGCGCGAGCAGCTGCGGGAGGCGATGCGGGGCATCGAGTACCGCGACACCGACGCGTTCCTCGACGAGATCCCCCAGGCCTACAAGCCCATCGACAGGGTGATGGAGGACGCCGCGGACCTGGTCGAGGTGCGCCACACTCTGCGCCAGATCGTGAACGTCAAGGGCGACTGACGTCCCGCACTCAGCTTCACCCGAGGAAGCCTCACCTAAGGTCGAACCGTGGACCTCCCGGCATTCAGCCCCGATCTCCTCGTCGCCTTCCTCACGCTCTTCGTCCTGGAGATCGTGCTCGGAGTCGACAACGTGATCTTCATCTCGATCCTCGCGAGCAAGCTCCCCGTGGAGCAGCAGGCCCGTGCACGCAACCTCGGGCTGACGCTCGCGATGGGGATGCGCATCGCGCTGCTCTTCGCGGCGGCGTGGATCGTCACCCTCACGGACGATCTCTTCGAGCTGTTCGGCATGGGGTTCTCCGGCCGCGACCTCGTGCTGATCCTCGGCGGCCTGTTCCTCGTCTACAAGGCCGTGACGGAGATCCACGAGAAGCTGGAGGGCGCGGAGTCGCACGGCAGCGCGGGCGGCACCGCCACCTTCGGCGCCGTGATCGCGCAGATCCTGCTGCTCGACCTCGTCTTCTCGTTCGACTCCGTCATCACAGCGGTCGGCATGGTGGACAGCCTCCCCGTCATCATCGCCGCCGTGGTCCTGTCCTTCGGCGTGATGCTCTTCTCGGCGCGGTTCATCTTCGCGTTCGTGAACAGGCACCCCACCGTGAAGATGCTCGCGCTCGCCTTCCTCGTCCTCATCGGGGCGTTCCTCATCGCGGACGGCTTCGACGTGCACGTCGACAAGGCGCTCATCTACGGCCCGATGGCCTTCGCAGTCGTCGTCGAGGTCCTCAACCTGATCCACCGCCGGCGGCAGGCGAAGGCCGCCGGCGAAGCGCCGGAGCCGGTGCACCTGAGGCACGCGTACACGAAGGCCGACGACACGGCGGCTGTGTCCGCCGCCACCTCCCGCACACACGAGGGTGCGGTGCACCTGTCCCGGAAGCCGGTGGCCGGGGCGACCGACGGCGATCGGGAGAGCGCGGGGCTCGGCTAGGTCCCGACCGCCGCCGCTAGGGTCGGGCCATGGCACTGGAGCTGTCCCCCGAGGAGTTCGAGCGCCTCGTCGTGGAGGAGCTCGACCTGCTGCCCGACGACATGGTGGACGGCCTCGAGAACGTGGTGTTCGTCGTGGAGGACCGCCCCGAGAACGGCACGCTGGACACTCTGGGACTGTACGACGGCGTGGCCGTCACCGAGCGGGACAGGTACGGCTACGGCGAGATGCCGGACCGGATCATCCTGTACCGGGAGCCGCTGCTCGCGGCGAGCGCGGACGCGGACGAGCTGCGGGACGAGATCCACGTGACGCTCGTGCACGAGATCGCCCACTACTACGGCATCGACGACGACCGCCTGCACGAGCTCGGCTGGGACTAGCGACTGCTGTCCCTCAACAGGCTTCGTTGCCGTGAACAGGCTGGAAACCCATGCCTGAGCCTGAGGGCAAGCCAGCCTGTCGAGGGCCGGGAACGCGGCGTCAGAAGCGGCGGGACTCCACGTCCGAGGTGTCCATCAGGTCGTCGCTGTCGCGCTTGTCCCAGGAGTACTTGACGTGGAGCAGCCCGTCCAAGTCGTGAGTGTCGCCTGCGACGTACCAGAACAGGCGCTCCTGGCCGCTGATCGAGGCCATCTCGCTGATCTCGTCGTCGTGCTTTCCGTCGACGAGGATCCGGTGCTCCGTCCGGCCGGCGAAGGGGCCGTCGAGGAACTCGGCGACGTACTGCTTGCTGTTCGGGACCGGCTGGGCGTCACTCATGCCGTCCACGTTACCCGGCGGCGATTCCCGGTCCGGTCCCCTTGATCCCGCGGCTAGCCTGTGGCCATGGCGGAGGGGCGCGAGCGGAACAGGGTGGTCGTCGCCCTCGTCGCCGTGCTGATCGTGGCGCTCGCCGCCTACGGTCCGATGGCGCTCCTCGCCCCGCTGCCCTCCACCGAGCCGACTCTGCTGCGCGTCGAGCCCGCCGGACCGGGCGGGGTGGACCCCGCGCTGCCGTCGGCCGGGTCCTCCGCTCTGACGCTCGGCGCGGCAGGTGAGCCGCTCGTCGGAGGCGGCGCCGAAGCCCGGCCGATGGCCGCGATCGCGAAGGTGGTGACCGCGCTGCTGGTGCTCGAGGAGCACCCGCTGGAGGAAGGACGGAGCGGCCCCTCCATCACCGTGACGCGCGCCGACTACGACTCCTTCGCGAGCTACTCCGCGCAGGGTGTGCGCGCCGTGCGGGTCACGGAAGGCGACAGGTGGACAGAGCGTGAGGCGCTCCTCGCGATGCTCATCGCCTCCAGCAACAACCATGCCGAGCTCGTCGCCCGGTGGGCGTTCGGCTCCGTCGACAACTACCTGGACGCCGCGAACACCTGGTTGGACGAGCAGGGTCTCGACGACACCACGGTGGCCGACGCCACAGGCCTGTCGACGGGAAGCACCGGCACTGCCGCAGACCTCGCCCGGCTGGCCGCGATCGCCTCGGCCGACCCGTTCCTCGCCGAGGCCGTCACCCTCGAGGCCTCCACCACCGTCCGCGGTGTCGCTTTCGACAACACCATCCGGTACCGCCCGGGCGACGGGATCCTCGGCCTCTCCCGCAGCTACACCGACGACGCCGGCGTCTGCCTGCTCTTCTCGGTTCGGGTTCCGGTCGGCGACGCGGAGATGCCGGTGTACGGCGCGATCCTCGGAGCCGCGTCCTACGAGCAGCTGTCGGACGATATGGACGCCCTCCTCGCGACGCTGCCCGATGCGCTGCGCAGCGGGGAATCCCTGCCTGCCGGCACCGGTGTCGCCCGCTACGAGACACCCTGGGGGCAGTCGGTCGAGGCCGTGACCGAGGAGGCGATCGCGACGACCGGCTGGGCATCGGCCGTTGCGGAGCTGCCGCAGGCCGACGTGCGCGCGATCACGACGGCCCGCAGCGGCACCCGGGTCGGCACCCTGCCTGCGGCGGGCGGAGGGGTCGCCGTGATCCTCGAGGAATCGGTCCGGGATCCGGGCCCCCTCTGGCGGCTCGCATCGCCCGGCGTCGTGCTGCCGCGCTTCTGGGCCTGGGTGACGGGGAACGCGGGCTAGCCGGTCCGCCGCACGGCGAGCCGCCCCGCGGGGTCCTCGGACACGAGGATGTCCGCCATCGACCGCGGTCGCTCCCGCGCCTCGAATCGCTCCTCCTGCGCCGCCCACCTGTCCCACTCGCGCGCGTAGACGTCGCCATCCCGGGTCAGCGCGCGAGCCTTGCGGATGTCGGCCGGGCACTCGACCCAGACCCCGATGGTGGCGAGCGCCCTGTTCCCGGCGCTGAGCGCCCCCGACCCCTCGACCACGAGCGCACGCTCAGGGTCGACCAACTGCGTCTCCCCCGGTTCTGACCGCTCCCAGTCCCAGCGCGTCCAGCTGTTCCTCCCCAGCACCTGCTCGGCGACGGCCCTGCTTCCCGCGGCCAGACCGTCCCACCCGGGATAGAGGTCGTCGAGGCGGACGAGCTGGGCGTCGAGCGCAGGGGCGAGCAACGCGGCCAGAGTCGTCTTGCCGGAGCCGGAGCGCCCGTCGACCAGCACCACGGTCCGAGCTGCGTTCCCGCGCACCGCCGCCACTACGGCGTCCACGACCGGCGCGTACAACTCCTCAGCCGCCAAGAAGCGTCCACTCCCCCACGGCGAGAGACGAGCCGACCGCCGCGAGCCCTATCGCCACGGCACCGCCGACGAGCAGCCCGTCGCGCGCGGTGAGCACGGAGCGACGCGCCCAGGTGCGCCGGACCGGTGCCCCGAACGCGCGGGCCTCCATCGCCGTCGCGAGAGTGGATCCGCGGCGGATGGCGAGCACAAGCAGAGCGAAAGCCTGCCCGAAGAATCGGCGCAGCCTCCCCTGATCGCCGACGCCGCGGGCTCGCCGGGCCAGGGTGAGCGATCTCCAGTCGTCGGCGAACAGTCCCATCAGCCGCAGCCCGGCGAGGGCGCCGAGGACGAATCGGGCGGGGAGCCGGACCAGCTGGGCGAGTCCGTCGGCGAGGTCGGTGGGGTCCACGGTGGCGAAGAGGACGACGGCGGGCAGGGCGATGGCGAGCACGCGCAGCACCGTCGCCGCGGCGAGTTCGATCGAGCCGTCGGAGATGCGGATCAGCAGCCACTCGACGTGCACGGTGCCCGATGTGCGGCCGTACAGCAGGATGGTGAGCCCGGCGAGGGGCGCGGCGGCCCAGATGGGCGAGGTGCGGCGCCAGAAGGTGCGCGCATCCAGCCCGGCGCACGGGAGCAGGAGCGCCTCGAGCAGCAGTGCGACGGACGCGGACACCACATCGAGCGAGAGCACGAGCGCCAGGGCCAGGACGGCGGAGGCCGCGAGCTTCGCGACGGGGTTCGCTCCGGCGATGAGACCGGCTGTCCGCTGCTCCGCGGCGACGGCGGTCATCGCGCCGATTCCAGGTGCTCCGCGGGCCGGGGCAGGGCCAGGCGGTCCGCGCGGACGGCGGCCGGGAACAGCTCGTCGTGGGTGATGGCGACCACGGCTCCGCCCCCGTCGAGCAGGTCGCGGACGAGCAGCACGAGCTCCCGCCAGGTGCGCGCGTCCTGACCGAAGGTCGGCTCGTCGAGCACCACGACCTGCGGCCGGGTGGCGAGCGCCGTGGCCACGCTGAGGCGCCGCTTCTCGCCGCCGGACAGTGTGAACGGGTTGGCGGCGGCCAGTGCGGCGAGCCCCAGACGCTCGAGCAGCTCATCGACCCGCACGTCCACCTCGGCGGCGGGCAGGCGCAGCGACCGCGGCCCGATCGCCAGTTCGCTCGCCACATCGCCGGCGAGGAACTGGTGCTCCGGCTGCTGGAACACGGTGCCGATGCGGGTGAGCAGCTCGCGGGAGCGCCAGCGGATGGGCTCGGTCGCGAGGCCGCGCGCGAGCGGCGGCTGCGCCCCCACCCGGCCGGACACCGGCGGCAGCAGGCCGGCGAGGGTCAGCCCGAGCGTCGACTTGCCGGCACCGTTCGAACCGGTGACGGCGAGCGCCGACCCGGCGTCGACGCGAGCGTCCACCAGCTCGCCGATCGGCCGGCCGTCGCGGCCTCCCTGCAGGTGCTCGGTCCGGATCAGCGGCAGGCCGCGCTCGGGCGACTGCCAGCCGGGCAGGGCGACCGGACGGCCGGGAACCCACACGCCGCGGGCAGCGAGCGCCTCCCCCGCCGCACCGAAAACGTCGGCGGGCACGCCGGAGGACGAGACCCCGCCGCCCGGCTCGAGCACGACCACCCGGTCGACGAGGTCCGCCCAGACCGCGGTGCGGTGCTCGACGACCACGAGGGTCGCCCCGGTCCGCTCGAGGACCCGCCCCACAGCCGCACGGACATCCCGCACGCCGTCCGGGTCGAGGTTCGCCGTGGGCTCGTCGAGGAGCAGCAGACCCGGGCGCATGGCGAGCACCCCGGCGAGCGCCAGCCGCTGCTTCTGGCCACCGGACAGCCGGGAGGTCGCCGCCCCGAGGGGAAGCTCGAGCCCGACGTCGTCGAGGGCCTCGACCACACGCGGCCAGATGTCGGCGGGAGGCACCCCGAGGTTCTCGCAGCCGAACGCCACGTCGTCCCCCACCCGCGCGAGCACGGAGGCCGCCTCCGGGTCCTGGAGCACGAGGCCGGCCCTGCCCCGCTGGTCCTCGGCGGGCCGGCCATCGACGAGCAGGCGCCCCTCCGTCTCCCCCTCGTCGTCGCCGCCGAGCACACCGGCGAGACCGGCGAGGAGCGTCGACTTCCCGGCGCCGGAGGGCCCGAGCAGCAGCACTCGCTCACCCGCAGCGACATCGAGGTCCAGCCCGCGCACGGCGAACCGGCGCCGGGAGGCGTGCCGCCAGCCCCAGCCCTCGGCCCGGACCGCGGCGGGCGCGGGAGGGATCACACCCGGGCGGCGGATTCGCGGCCGGCCGCGAACCTGTCGAGCGCCCCGGTCCGCGCGATCCCGCGCGCGAGCAGCCAGGACAGCAGGCCCGCCAGCACAGCCCCCGAGAGGACGGAGGTCAGTACGTAGATGACCGAGAACCCGACGTCGGCGCCCGCATACCAGAGGACGAGGTCGTTGACGGAGCCGAACAGCCCCGCCGCAGCGCCCGCCAGCACGGCCACCTCGACGCCGAACCGGCGATAGAGGAACAGGGCGAGCACGAGCTCCGCTCCCAGGCCCTGCACGAGACCGGCCTCCAGGGTGAGGAAGCCGCCCCACTGGTTGCCCATCAGAGCCGACACCGACGCCGCGACGATCTCGGTGAACAGCGCTGCGCCCGGCTTCCGGATGATGATGCCGCCGAGCACGCCAGCGAACAGCCAGACGCCGTTCAGCAGCCCCTGCGATCCGGGGAAGGCGAGCTTCAGGAGGGTGCCTGGGCCTTCGTAGCCGAAGTTCCAGGCGAGGAAGACGACGCCGGCGGCCACGCCGATGACGGCGGCGACGACGATGTCCACGACGCGCCAGCTGTAGCGGCGGCGCACTGCGGGCGGGGTGGAGGGTGCGGTGGTGGTCACGTTGCGTGCCCTTTCGACAGAGGAAAGAAGGGCACGGGATGGAGATGCCTCCCTGCGCTGGCATTACCCAGATCAGGTTCGACGGTCGAAGCTTGGAGAAGCTTCCTCTCAGCCCGGCTCACCGGACTCCCGTGTGCGGCCCATGCTACCCGCGCCGAGCGCGGAGTCGGGGAGAGCGACCTAGGGTTGACGGGTGGAATTCTGCCTCTTCACCGAACCGCAGCAGGGCTACGACTACGAGACGCTGCTCCGCAGCGCGCAGACCGCGGAGCGGCTCGGCTTCGACGGCTGGTTCCGGAGCGACCACTACCTCAGGATGGGCGACTTCTTCAGCGGTCTGCCCGGCCCGACCGACGCGTGGACCACGCTCGCCGGGTTCGCGCGTGAGACGTCCCGCATCCGCCTCGGCACCCTGGTGTCGAGCGTCACCTACCGCTACCCCGGCGTGCTCGCCATCCAGGTGGCGCAGGTGGACCAGATGTCGGGGGGCCGCGCGGAGCTCGGGCTGGGCACCGGCTGGTACGGCGAGGAGCACGAGGCGTACGGCATCCCCTTCCCGGCCAAGCGGTTCGGCATCCTCGAGGAGCAGCTCCAGATCGTCACCGGCCTCTGGGCGACGCCCGAGGGCGGGACATTCGACTTCGCGGGCGAGCACTACTCGCTGCGGGACTCCCCCGCTCTGCCGAAGCCCGCGCAGCGCCGCGTGCCGCTGATCGTGGGCGGGGACGGGCCGAAGCGCACGCCGGAGCTCGCCGCCCGCTACGCGACCGAGTACAACATCGGCTTCGTGGGCGACGAGAAGACGCTCGCCGCGATCGAGCGCGTGCGGGCTGCCGCGGAGGCGATCGGCCGGCCCGCGGACGACCTGCGGTACTCGGTGGCACAGCCGACTGTCGCGGGCCGGACGGAGGAGGAGTTCCGCCGCCGGGCCGCCGCCATCGGCGCGGACCCGGAGCAGCTGCGGCGCAGCAACCTCGGCGGCACTGTGAACGAGCTGGTGGACAGGATCGGCCGCTTCGCCGAGATGGGTGCAGCCCGCGTCTATCTGCAGGTTCTCGACGTCGCGGACGAGGACCACCTCGAACTGCTCGCCGCCGAGGTCCTCCGCCAGTCCCGCTAGGTGCACGATACGGCGCGATGTGGCGGGGATACCGGCCGCACGGCGCCGTGTGGTGCACCCTGGCGGGTTACTTCTTGAGTGCGCGGATGATGCGCGAGAGGGCCTTGCCGGCGATCCAGATCACCGGCGCCGCGACTCCGAGGAGCGCGATCACGTTCGGCTCGAAGCGGACGTCGCCCCCGCGGATCACGTAGGCGCCGACGGGGATCGTGGAGCCGCCGCCACCGCCGCCCGAGGGGCCGTTGTCGTCGGACTCGCTGCCGCCGCCGAAGCCGTACCAGAGCATGGCGACGGGGACGATGCGCACGCCGTCGGATTCGATCGGCTCGCCGTAGACGGCCTTCACGCCGAAGGTGGTGAGGGTCTCGGCCAGGCGGATGGGAAGGGAGGGCATGGCGCGACGATACCCCTGGCTCCGACCGAACGGCACCCCTCTGTCAAGGCCCCTCGGCCGGATCCCGTCGCTTTCCCGGCACGCTATAGCGTTGGTGCGCCCACAACTAGGAGGACACCCTTTGGACGCTTGGCCCGGAACCGCTTACCCGCTCGGGGCGACCTTCGATGGAAGCGGCACGAACTTCGCTCTGTTCAGCGAGGCGGCCCAGCGCGTCGAACTCTGCCTGTTCGACGAGGACGGCACCGAGACCCGCGTCGATCTGGTCGACGTCGACGCCTACGTCTGGCACGCCTACCTGCCGCAGGTGCAGCCGGGCCAGCGCTACGGCTACCGGGTGCACGGCGACTACGACCCGAAGAACGGCGCCCGCTGCAACCCCAGCAAGGTGCTGCTCGACCCGTACGCGAAGGCGACGGCCGGCTCCTACGACTGGGACCCGTCGCTCTTCTCCTACAACTTCGGCGACCCCGAGTCCGTGAACGACGACGACTCCGCGGGCCACGTGATGCTGAGCGTCGTCGTGAACCCCTTCTTCGACTGGGCGGGCGACCGCCACCCGCGCACCCCGTACTCGGACACCGTCATCTACGAGGCCCACGTGAAGGGCCTCACCATGCAGCACCCGGACATCCCCGAGGAGCAGCGGGGCACGTACGCCGCCCTCGGCCACCCGGCGATCATCGAGCACCTGCAGAAGCTCGGCGTCACCGCGATCGAGCTGATGCCGGTGCACCAGTTCGTCCAGGACTCGACCCTCGTCGAGAAGGGTCTGCGCAACTACTGGGGCTACAACACGATCGGGTTCTTCGCCCCGCACAACGAGTACTCCTCGAGCGGCGACGACGGCCAGCAGGTGCCGGAGTTCAAGTCGATGGTCCGGGCGATGCACGCCGCCGGCATCGAGGTCATCCTCGACGTGGTCTACAACCACACCGCGGAGGGCAACCACCTGGGCCCCACCCTGAGCTTCAAGGGCATCGACAACGGCGCCTACTACCGGCTCGTCGAGGACGACCCGCAGTACTACATGGACTACACGGGCACCGGCAACACCCTCAACGTCCGTCACCCGCACGCGCTGCAGCTGATCATGGACAGCCTCCGCTACTGGGTCAC
>DATCMN010000422.1:0-5554 GCA_036563405.1 Naasia sp.
GTCCCATCACGGGGTCCAGATCTCCGACGACGAGGAGCGCCGCGGTGTCGTGCAGCGTCTCGCCCGCGAGGTACTCGGTCGGCCGGGCTGCCGCGTAGGCCGCGGCATCGCCGCCGAAGCCCTCCCGCAGGGTGCGATCAGGGGTCCCCAGGGTGGGCCCTTCGTCGCCCGCGATGTCGACGAACGCGCCGAACAGCTCCGGCGAGCCGGTGGCGAGCTGGAGGGCGCAGGTGCCGCCCTGCGAGAAGCCGGCCACCACCCAGCTCGCACGGTCCTCGCTCACCGGCAGGTTGCCGAGCACCCAGTCGCGCACATCCCGCTCCAGGTAGGTGCGGGAGTCGCCGAACGCGCCGTCGACGCACATGGGGTTGTCGTGCTCGGTGCCGAGCTGGTCGGGGACGACGATCACGGGGGCGACGCCGTCGTGCTGCTCCGCCCAGCTGTCGGCGATCGCGGCCAGCTGCCCGGACGTGAACACGTCCGTCGGAGCGCCGGGCTGACCGGCCATCGCCATCAGCACGGGGAGCCGGGGCGGATCGTCGGCAAGGGCGGCGGGCGGCAGGTACACGGCGGCATCGCGCGCCGGGAAGCCGGACAGCTTCCCGGGGATCGCGACGGAGTAGACGCTCCCCTGGGCGGCCAGTCCCGACGGCGGGTCCCACTCGTCGAGCGGCAGGTCACTCCCCCGCTGCAGCGCATCCGGCAGCTCGGGATACGAGGTGAGGCCGAGCGCGTCCCGGAGGGTCGGGTACTGCCCGTAGGTCAGGTTCACGCCGAGCGATACCGCCAGCGCGGACACCGGCACGGCGACGAGGGCCACCGTCTTCCGCCACCAGCCGGTGCGGACGAATCCCACGCCGGCGAGGGCCCAGCCGACAAGGCCCGCCAGCACCCAGCACCAGTTGCGGAACTCGAGCGGGATGCCGAAGGGCACGACGAGATGATCGACGACGAGGACGAGCACCGTCTGCACGATCAGGGCGGTGCCCAGTGCGACGCCGAGCGCGATCAGGAACGGGCGGCTCGGCCGGCGCACGACCTGCACGACGGCGCACGCGAACGCGATCCCCAGCACGAGGATCGGGAGCCAGCCGTCGACCAGGCTCGTGTCGAGCACACATCCCCCCGTCGGTCGCGCATCGCGATCGTCGCGGTCAGGATACCGAGGGTCGGTTCTCCGCTCCGGGCCTCCGGGCGGCGCGCCGCCGCACCCGCGAAGGCGCGGTATGCACGGGGGTCAGACGGCGGGGACGGCCGCGCGCGGGATCTCGAGCCAGAGATCGATGTCCGGGTCGTCCGGATCCTCGCCCGCGCTGAGGCCCACCATCGTGACGGCGACGTCGCCGCTCTGCACCGTGCGGATGATGAACTTCTCCGTCGTCGTCTCGCGCATCGCCTGCGCGATCCGTGCGTGCACGCGGCTGAGGTCGTCGTCGTCCATGTCGTCGAGGCCGCCGTCGTCGAGCAGCATGACCTCGGCGCCCGAGCGCCGTGCGCGGGTCACCTCGTGGCGGACGCTGTCGTCGAGCAGGCGCCGGCCGCGGATCTCGTCGCGGAGGGCGGCCTCGAGCCGGAAGCACTCGGCGCGATCCTCGTCGGAGAGGTCGCCCTCCGACTCGACGATCCGCCGCAGCATCGGCAGCGAGATGCGCTTGGTCTGGATCACGCGCAGCTGGCGGACGTAGAGGTGCGCCTCCTGGGCGGCGTGCCAGTCGGCCGCCTCCCGCTCCGCGTTGGCGAAGGCCGCCGTCTCCCGCGAGGCGCGGATGATGCCGCGCATCACGGCGGTGGCGACGGCGACCCAGGAGAGGCTGCCGAGGACGCCGAGCGGGGCGAGCGCGAAGGGCCCGGCCCAGACGATGGTGTGCAGCACGAGGAGGCCGGCGCCGACCCACGCCCAGCCGATCCGGTGGCGCACCGCGACGATGGTGAGCAGGGTGCCGACCGCGGCGACGTACCAGGTGGCGTAGCCGTTGTTCGCCTGGGGATCGAGCTGGCTGGTCACGAGGACCTGCACGGCGAGGCAGACGCCGAGATCGAAGGCCGCCAGCCAGAAGGGCAGCGACGTGCGCTTGGTCGGCCAGAGCGATGCGGCGGTGGCGACCGCGTAGAGGCCGATGGCGAGCAGCACCGGCCCGCTGCTCGCCGGCTTGTCCAGCGAGAACAGGGCGAGGACCGTGTGGTAGAGCGAGAACAGGCCGGCGAGGCCGACCATGATGTTGCGGCGGAGCGCGATCATCGGAGCGCCTCCACCTCGGGCTCGAGGCGGACACCCGACGTGGCACCGGTCAGCCAGGTCAGCTCGACGACGGTGCCTTCGCCGGGCGCGGAGCGCACGACGGCCGCTCCGCCGACGCTCTCCACCCGCCCGATCACGGAGACGCGGACGCCGAGACGCTCGGCGGACACCGCCTCCAGGGAGAATCCGCGACCGTCATCGGTGATCCGGACGGTGAGCCCCTCGGCGCCGACCTCGGCGAACACCGAGCGCGTCGCGTCGGCGCCGGCGTGGTTGGCGCTGTTGGTCATCGCCTGCTGGGCGGCCGCGAGCACCGACTCGACGACGTTGATCGGCAGCGGCACCGCGTCCGGCGCGACGACGGCGTCCATCGCGAAGGGCACCGGCAGCAGCCGGGAGATCTCGGAGAGGCGGTCGACGAACTCGCGCGGCGGGATCACCGTGGTCGCCGTGCCGAAGCCCTCCTGCGCGTCCTGCAGGTGGCGGATGGCGCGCTCGGCGCTGATCCTCGCCAGGGCCTGCGACTTCGAGTCGCGGGCGCGTGCGGCGGAGAGCAGGGTGCCGAGGACGTCGTCGTGGACGAGCGCGTCGACGCGGATCCGCTCGTGCTCGGTCGCGTGCGCCCGGGCGGCGTCGGTGTAGCGCTCCAGCGCCTGCGCCTGGGCCGCGTCGACGCCGTCGGCGGCGCCGCGGAGCAGCAGGATCATGGCGAGCACGATCACGCCGAGCAGGGTGACGTAGGTGCCCTCGAGGACGGCGATCTCGATCGGCGCGCTGGCGCCGGCCGGGGTCACCCGGAGGACGGCGAAGGCGATCGGCACCGCGAGGGTGAACGCGAAGGCCAGCTTGGGCCGGAAGGCGAGCGCCGCGGAGCCGGTGCCGACACTGCAGAGGTAGTAGATCCAGGGGTCGCTGCCCTCGGGGATGCCGGGGTTGCTCGCCTCGATCGGCCACAGCACGAGGGCGGCGAGGATCGTCCACGCGACTATCGCGAACGCGATCCGCACGCCGCGGCCGATGATGCTGTTCACCAGGGCGACGAGCAGGCTTCCCACCACGAAGGCGTACGTGATGTAGAGCCAGTAGTTGTGGGTGCCGTTGATCTGGTCGATCGTCGCCGGCGCCGACTGGGCGGCGTAGACGATGCCCACGGCGGCTGCCGTGCGCGACACCACGCGGTCCACGAGCGCGCGGTTGATGACCGCCCGCCGCATCGCGGACGGTGCGTCGAGGAAGAAGCTACCGCTCATCGACGGCGTCCGGATCGAGTCCGGGCAGGATGCCGTCCTCGACCGCGCGCCGCAGCAGATCGACCTTCGTGGGCGCCGGACGTCCGACCTCGACGTACTTCACGCGGATGCGGTCGAGGTATTCGCGGGCCGTGGACGGAGCGATCCCCAGCTGCAGGGCCACCATCTTGAGCGGCAGGCCCGATGCGTAGAGGTGCAGCACGTCGCGCTCGCGGCGGCCCAACTGGGCCTTCGCGAAGTCGGCGTCCGCGTCGATGGCGCTCGCCCACTCGAGGTTGTTGAGCACCTCGCCGCGGGCGACGGTCTCGATCGCGTTCATCACGGTCTGCGTTGCCGCCGACTTGGGGATGACCCCCGCGGCGCCCGCGGCCAGCGCCTCGCGGACCGCGCCGACGCGATCGGCGATGCTGTGCACGAGGACCCCGGCGCCGGTGGCCTGGATCTTCTTCACGTTCTCGGTAACCGTCGAGCCGTCGCCGAGGGACAGGTCGAGGACGACGACGTCGCACTCCCGCCCGGACAGGGCCGCGACGAGCTCGTCGACAGTCCCGGCCTCCTCGACCCACTCGTAGCCCCGGTCGGCGCACGCCGCTCGCAGGCCGAGTCGCACGGACTCGTGGTCATCGACCGCCGCAACGCGGACATGCCTGGTCTCCGTAGAGACGTCCGTCTCCGGTCGTTCCATGGTCTGCACCACCGCCACCCTTTCCCCCTGGCCGCACGGGCGACCATGGAAGCCATCGTAGGTGTACAGGTCGGTTTATGTACCCCACCGCGCCGTCCCCAGTTCGCGGCGCGTCCTTCGCTATGCGAACGCATCCTTTCCCGCCCCCGATCAGGGGCGCGACAGGACTGCCACGGCCTCAACGTGCGCGGTGTTCGGGAAGAGGTCGAACCCGCGGACCTCGGTGACCGTGTACCCCTCCCGCTGCAGAGCGCCCAGGTCGCGGGCCAGCGCGACCGGATCGCAGGCCACGTAGACGAGCTGAGCGGGCCGCAGCTCGCCGAGGGCGCGGACGACCTCCTTGCCGGCGCCCGACCGCGGCGGGTCGAGGACGACTGTCGCGCGCTGCAGCCGGGCCCGCTCCGGCCGGCCGGACTCGCGGAGCAGCTGGGCGAGGTAGCGGTCGACCCGCGCAGTGGCCGCGGCTGCGCCCACCCAATCCGCCAGGTTCTCCTCGGCGTGCTCGGTGGCGCGCTCGTCGGACTCGACGGTGGTGATGCGGGTCGAGGGGCCGAAGCGGTCGCCGACGGCCGCGGCCAGGAGGCCGACGCCGCCGTAGAGGTCGAGGTTCGCGGCGGCGGGGTCGAACTGCTGGCCGTCCACCCCGGACGCGACGGCCTCGGTGAGGGTCGCGGCGGCCGCGGCATGCACCTGCCAGAAGCCGCCGGCGTCGAGCCGGAAGTCACGGCCGCCCACCCGCTCCGTGATCTGCTGCCGGGCCGCGTCGCGATCGCCGACCTCCAGCACCCGCGGGTTCCCCGTCGACGGTGCGACGACGTCGAAGCCCCGGCCGCCCGGACGGGTGCGGCCGAGCGGCGCGACCGCGCGGACCTCGTCGGTGGCGAGCGGCAGGTCGCCGACGCCGATCACGCGGTGGCTGCGCGGCGCGTACTGGCCGACCAGTCCGTCCTCGTCGACATGCAGGCGGACGCGGGTGCGCCAGCCGGTGCCGTCGGGGCTGCCGGGCAGCGCCTCGATAGGCACCTCCAGATCGAGCCCCGCCATGCGCGACAGGTTCTCCTCGAGCACCTGGCGCTTGAGCGCGCGCTGCCGCTCCGGGCGGATGTGACCGAACTCGGCGCCGCCGACCCGGTCCGCGGGGTCCCGCGACACGTCGGCCTCGGGCCAGACGTGCGGCTGCCTGTCGGGTGACGCCTCGAGCACCCGGACGGTGTCGCCGCGCCAGAACCTGTCGTGTGAATCGTCGGTGATCCGCGCGACCACGCGCTCCCCCGGGACGGCGCCCTGGACGAAGACCACGCGGCCCTCGACCCGGCCGACGAAGACACCCCCGTGGGCTACGTTGGTGACGTCGAGCTCGACCTCTGTGCCGATCTGCTC
>DATCMN010000172.1:0-2197 GCA_036563405.1 Naasia sp.
GTGACACCCGCCACGGCGGTATCCGGGACGCCACTCCGGGGCGGGAGCGCATAGGCTCGGAAGGTCCCGGTCGCGTGGGGAAACCGCAGCCGGGCCGACGCCGAGGGGGAATCGCGGGGTGCCGCCGGACAGGCGGCGCCCCGTTCCCTGCTACTCGGGCGTGATCCAGCCTTCGCGGATGGCGTGCCGGCGGAGCAGCACCTTGGTGCCGAGGTCGACGCCGATGGTGCGGTACTTGCGCCGCGCCCGCTTGATGTAGCTCTTGATGGTCTCCTCCGTCGTCGTCATCTCGGAGGCGACCTCCTTGATGCTGCGGCCGGAGGCGTAGAGGACGAGCGCGCGGTGCTCCTGCTTGCCGAGGTTCGGCTCGCCGGACGACTCGAAGTCGTCGAGCGCGCGGCGCACGGCGTCGCTGTACTCGGCACGCCCCTCCGCGGCGGCGTGCACCGTCGCGATGAGGGCGTCCGCGGATTCGGTCTTGCCCACGAACGCCGCAGCGCCCGCCTGGATGGCGCCGTAGATGGAGCCGGAGTCGGCGTGCCGGGAGATCACCACCGTGGTGCTGCCGGCTGCGCTGAGGACCCGCAGCTTGGTGGAGACGGGGATGTTGTCCTCGAGGTTCAGGTCGAGGATCACGACGTCGACCGGGAAGGCCGGATGCGAGAGGAGCTGACCCCAGCCCTCCACCGCGGCGACCACCTGCAGGCCCGTGCGGGGTGCACCGAGTCGCGCCTCCAGGCCGTCGAGGACGAGTCGATGGTCGTCCACGATGGCGACTCGGACGCGCTGTAGCCGACGGTTCGACGCGGTCATTGCAGGCATGGGAGCACCTCGAGTCCCGAGTCTAGGGAGTAACGCCCCCGCTTGTCCCCCCGGATTGGGGACGAGGTACGCCGTAGCGCGCCCCCGCCGCGGTCCTACCCTGATGAGGCGCCCACGGACGGGCCACGGAAGGAACCACGGAATGGCGATCTCGGCGCTCGTCGCGCGCGGCCTGCAGGAGGGCGCGCTCCTCACCTCGACGCCCATCGGCAACGCCATAGTGGTCGGTGTCGCGCTCGTCGGGCTGCTGGGTGCGGGGTCGCTGCTCGGCACCGCGCGGCTGCTCCGGGAGGAGCGGCGGGACCCGCTCAACGACAGGCACTACCTCAACTTCTGAGGGCCGTCCTCACGCCCCGACGGGAGTCCCGAGCAGCCGCTCGAGTTGCGTCCCGACCGCCTCGTTCTCGATGAGGAAGCCGTCGTGGCCGTACGCCGACGTCACCGCGACCGGCTCGCCGCCGTCGAGTGAGCCGGGCACGCCGCGCGCGATCCTCTCCTGTCCCTCCAGCGGGAACAGCCTGTCGCTGTCGATGCCGAGCACGAGGGTGGGGCATGCGACGCCCGAGAGTGCCGCCTCCACGCCCCCGCGGCCGCGCCCGACGTCGTGGGAGCTCATCGCCTCCACCAGCCGGATGTAGCTGTTCGCGTCGAAGCGGCGGGTGAACTTGTTGCCGTGGAAGTCGAGGTAGGACTCGACCGCGAAGCGCCCTCCGGCGCCGAGCGGGTCGAGAGTGCTCTGCCACTCGCGGGCGAACCTGTCGTTGAGCTCGGACGGGCTCCGGTAGTTGAGCAGCGCCATCCGGCGCGCGAGGGCCAGGCCGCGGTGCGGGCCGTCACCGTCCGCGGCCCCGTAGTACGCGCCGCGGCGGAACTTGGGGTCCATCCGGATCGCCTCGAGCTGCACCGAGTTGAGGGCGATCTGGTCGGCGGTCGCGACAGGGGGAGCGGCGAGCAGGCCGAGGCGGGCGACCCGGTCCGGGGAGCCGATGGCCCATTCCAGCGCCTGCATGCCGCCCATCGACCCGCCGATCACGGCGGCCCAGCGGTCCACCCCGATCGCGTCGGAGAAGAGCCGCTGCGCCTCCACCTGGTCGCGGATCGTGAGGTACGGGAAGCGGGCCGCCCATTCCCGGTTGTCCGGGGCGAGGGAGGCGGGTCCGGTGCTGCCCTGGCAGCCGCCCAGCATGTTCGGTGCGACCACGAACCACCGGTCGGTGTCGAGGGCGAGCCCGGGCCCGACGATGCCGGGCCACCACCCGCCCGTCGGCTGTCCGGGACCGGCCGGCCCGGTGAGGTGCGCATCGCCGGTGAGCGCATGCAGCACGAGGACGGCGTTGGAGCCGTCCGGGGCGAGGGCGCCGAACGTCTCGTAGGC
>DATCMN010000173.1:0-1840 GCA_036563405.1 Naasia sp.
CGATCCGCTCGGCCCAGGCGCCGTCGTGCACGGGCGGGTTGAACGCGGAGACCTCGCCGAAGACCTCGTCGCCGGCCTGGACGGCGGTGACGCCGTCGCCGACCTGCTCGACGGTGCCGGCGAAGTCGCGGCCGAGGGTGACGGGGTACTCGTAGGGCAGGCCCATCTGGGCGAGCATCCCGACGGCGACGGCGCCGTCGAGCGGGTTGACCGAGGACGCCTGAACGCGCACGAGCACCTCGCCGGCGCCGGGGGTGCGCGGCTCGTCGAGGTCCTGCGGGGCGGGGGCGGCGGCTTCCTGAGCGACGGTGACGGCCTTCATGGGGTGCTCCTTCTCGGGGCGTTCGGTGGGGCGTTCCAACAGCAGGAGATGGACTGTAGCAAATCGTTGTGTAGACTCAACGATCAAGTACGAGCAACTACCTTCGAGCACCAGTCAGGAGCATCGCCATGTCCCAGCCCGCCCCCACCACCGCCCCCCGCCCCGCCGGCGCGACCGACTTCCTCACGCTCGGCGGCGTCCACCTCGACGTCACCGACGCCGATCGGTCGCTGGCGTTCTGGCGCGACCGCGTCGGCCTGCAGCTGCGCGGCGAGCAGGACGGCGCCCTGCACCTGGGCACCGACCAGGAGACGCTGCTCGCGCTGCACCCGGGCGCGACGTCGCCCGCGCGGCGCGGGCATGCCGGCCTCTACCACCTCGCGATCCACCTGCCCGACGAGGGCGAGTTCGCCCGCGTGCTCGCGCGGCTGTTCGCCCGCCGCACGTTCATGTCGCCGACCGACCACGTGTTCTCCAAGGCGATCTACCTCGACGACCCCGACGGGCTCGGCCTGGAGTTCACGCTCGAGACCCCGGAGCGGCTGCGCTCGATGCGCATCACCCCGATGGGTCCCGAGGTCATCGACGCCGACGGCAACCTGCGCAGCGGCCGCGACCCGCTCGACGTCCGGGAGGTCCTCTCCCACCTCCCTGACGAGGACCTCGATCGGCCGCTGCCGGTCGGCACGACGGTCGGCCACATGCACCTGCACGTCGGCGACATCGAGGCCGGCCGCCGCTTCTACCGCGACGAGCTGGGCTTCATCCAGGCCAACGACTTCGGCAGCGGCGCCGACTTCCACGCCAACGGGCCGTTCAAGCACCGCATGGCGATCAACACCTGGCAGGGAGTCGGCGTCTCCCAGCCGCCCGCCGGCACCGCGGGCCTGCGGCACTTCACGATCCGCTACGACCGCCCCGAGCGGCTGCAGGCCGCGCTCGAGCGCGTGACCGGCCGCGAGCCGTTCGGCGACGGGCACCTCGTGCGCGATCCGGCCGGCAACGCGATCGTCCTCACGGCCTAGTCCGTGCCCTGCGCCGGATCATCGACGGCCGACAACGGTGAGCGCTACGGTGAGCCCGTGGCGCCCATCGACGACCTCCAGACCGGCCGGGTCCTCGACAGCGCCGGCTCGCGGACCGGGATCGCGCTCACCATCCTCGGCGAGGGGTTCCAGCGCCGCATCCGCGAGGCCCTCGCCGCGCACGGCCTCAAGCCCCGTCAGCTGCGCATCCTCGACCTCCTCGCCGACCGCGGCCCCACCGGCCAGCGCGAGCTCGCCGAGATCATGGCCATCGACCACAGCGTGCTCGTCAACCTCCTCAACCCGCTCGAGGAGGAGCGCCTGATCAAGCGCGAGCGCGACCCCGACGACCGCCGCCGCCACGTCGTCACCATCGCCACCGCCGGCACGCGCCGCCTCACCCAGGCCGACCAGGCCTTCCGAGACACCGAAGACGCCTTCTTCGCCGTGCTTACCGCCGAGGAGCGCGAGCGGCTCCACGCGCTGCTCGCCC
>DATCMN010000202.1:0-2574 GCA_036563405.1 Naasia sp.
GAACAGCGGCCTCGTGAACCTCATCAAGCCGAACGCCGACGAGCTGGCGAACCTGGTGGGCCGCAACCTGCACACCCTCGAGGACGCGCTGACCGCCGGTCGCGAGCTGATCGGTCGCGGCATCGAGATCGCGCTCGTCAGCCTCGGCGTCGACGGCGCGCTCGCCATCACCGCGGATGAGGCCCACTGGGGCCGCGCCGTCGCCACCGAGGTGGTGAACACGACGGGGGCCGGGGATGCGACACTCGCCGGCTTCCTCGCGCACTCGATCGTCGACGGCTCGGGTGCCGACGGGACGCCCGCCACCCTGACCCTTCCGGACGCGCTCGGCTTCGCCTGCTCCTGGGGCGCGCTCGCGGTGGCCCTCCCCACGACCCTCATCTCGAGCTTCGATGCCGCCCCCGAACCGACCGTCAGCGAGCCGGAGCTCCATCGGCCCCTGCGCGAGGCCACGCACCTGGTCGGCTGACGGCGAGGAGCGCCGCCGTCGCCGGGGTTCCCTAGCGAGCGGCGGCGCCTGCGAGCCGCTCCGGTCGGCGCTCCGACATGCGGAAGGAGTCGCCCGCCGAGAGCACGTGCAGCCGCACGTCGTGCATGGAGAGCGTGGTGTCGGGACGCGCCTCTGCGACGTTCGACCGGGTGACCGTCGAGCCGTCGACGACGTAGACGGCACCGGACCCGAGGACCTCGAACCCGTCCCCGCGCACCAGGATCGCGGTGTCCTCGTCGATGCCGACCCCGAGCACGCGGGGGTTCTGGGCGACAGCGCCGAGGAGGCGCCCGATCCGGCCGCGCTCCGCGAAGTGCTGGTCGACCGTGATGCCGGTCAGGAAGGCGAGCCCGGGCGCCATCCGGAGGTCGCCGATGCGGTGCGACTCCGTGCCCGCACCGCGCACCAGCATGGTGTCGCTCATCGCGGACGCCCCGGCCGAGGTGCCAGCGACGACCCCGCCGCGGCTCCACAGCTCGCGGATCCGCGCCTCGACGGGGGTGTCGCCGATCGAGCTGGTGATCCGCAGCTGGTCCCCGCCGCTGAAGAACACCCCGCCCGCGCCGTCGAGCAGCGCCAGCGTGTCCTCGTCGTGGGCGTCCGCTCTGCTGTCGAGGTACAGCTCGACCAGCTCGCCGATGCCCAACCCGTCGAACGCCGCCCGGTAGGTGTCGAGGTACCCCTCCGGTCGCGACGAGGCGATGGTGGCCAGCACGAGCTTCCTCCCGCCGAGCTGCTCCGCCACGGCGCGGAGGATGACCCGGTCGCCGTCCTTGTCCTCGTGCCCGCCGATGATGATCAGCGGCCCCGCCTGCTCGGTCATGCCTCTCCTCCCGCCGCCGACGCCTGCTGGGTCCGCGCGGTCACCTCGGTGGCGGAGTCCGCCCAGGCGACCGCGAACTGCGGGCTCGTGTGGGCCCAGCCGGTACGTCCGGCCGGGTCTATCGCGATGACCCCGGCGTTGCCGCCGACGCGGTCGAGCGCGCGCAGCGCGGTGCGCGCCGCCTCCTCCGGCGACCTGCCGGGGAGCGCTGCGAGCACTCGGCTCGCGAGGGTGACCCGCGCGATCTCCTCACCGGTGCCGGACAGAGCGACGGCGCCCGCTCCGTCGTCGGCGTAGAGGCCGCAGCCCGGCAGGGGGCTGTCGCCGACCCGGCCGGCGGCCGCTCCCTCCAGGCCGCCCGTCGACGTGCCGGCGGCGAGATGCCCGGCGGTGTCGAGGGCGACGCAGCCGACGGTGTCGCAGCCGGCCGAGGTCGGATCGTCGGTCGCGCCGGGTGCCGGGGTGTCGGTGTCGCTGTCGCTGTTCTCAGCGGTGGCCTGTGGGTCGCGGACAGGCTCAGCGCCGCGCTCCAGCGCGAACCGCCGAGCGGCCTCGCCGACCAGGAGGATCGGCTGCTCGCGGAGGACCAGCACGGCCGCGGCGACGGGGTTGAGCAGTCCCGGCGCGGCGCCGACGGCCCCGACGTCCAGGGTGGCGCCGTCCATGACGGCGGCGTCGCATTCCACGTCGCCCTCCGCGTTGCGGACGGCACCCGTGCCGGCGTTGAAGGTCGGGTCGTCCTCGAGGACCCGGATCGCCGCCTCCACCGCGCTCACAGCCGGGCCGCCGCCGGCGAGGATCTCGCGCCCCGCGAGGACCGCCCTGCGGCAGCCGTCCTCGAACGCGGCCCGGTCCTCGACGGGGATGGGGCGCGCCCCGCCGTGCACGATGATCGACCAGTCGACGCGCTCAGGCACTGGCATCACTCGCCTCGAGGACGCCCATCGCATCGCCGGGGAACGCGGCCGGTCGGTGGGCCAGCACCTGCTGCCACGTCTCCTCGACAGCGGTCGGCAGGAGCACGACGAGGTCGCGCGGACCCGCCATCGCTAGGGCGGCGCCCATAGCGGCGCGCTCGTCGAGCAGCCGGCGCACGCGCCCCGCCGGGGCGCCGCCGGCGATCGCCCCCTCCGCGAGCAGCGCGACGACCTCGCCGGTCTCGCGGCCCCGCCCGTCGGGCCGTTCGCGCAGCACGAGCTCGTCGAAGATGCCCGCCGCGATGCGGCCCACCTCGTGGATGTCCTCGTCGCGCCGGTCGCCC
>DATCMN010000212.1:0-1551 GCA_036563405.1 Naasia sp.
GGCGAGGCGCTTGCGCTCGTCGAGCTCGGCCTGGCTGGTCGCCCCGATGTTGTCGCGGGTCACGGTGGCGTCCGCGACGCTCGCGGCCACCTTCAGCGTCTGCGAGTCGGTGGCCATCAGGGCGTCGACCTCGGTGTCCGAGAACTCCGGGTCGGCGTTCGCCACGGGGTCGAATGCGTAGGAGGGGATCGCGATCGTCGCGAACAGCGCCATCGCGCAGGTCATGACGATCGCGTTCAGCGCACCCTTCGCGCGGATGCTGCGGCGCACACGGCGGGTCGGGCGCATCTCCTCAGGAAGGGCGCGCGCACGCTGACCGGCCGGAGCCGGCCGGCGCATCGATCGCCGGTACTGCGGCGGCGTCGCCGCAGCACGGGTCGCGAGAGCGGACTGGGGATCGGGTGTCGGGTCGGTCGACTGCGGCATGTCGAACCGGTCACTCGAAAGGGCCAAATGAACCTCCGGCGCCCGATCCGCCGCAGCGAACACCCGTCCGTACGTAGTCAGCCGTAGAAGAAGGAGGCGCGAGACGGGTGGGTGGGCGTCACGCTTCCGGGCCCGATAACCGGCCTTCGTGGTGGTCGGGCTCCCACGAGGGTACGCGCTAGCAGTCGTTCTGTCGATTCGCCGTGGCGACACGCCAACGAATCGGTAACGCTTCTACCGTCCGACGAAGATGTGCACGGCCACCTCGATGGGCAGCTCGAGGCCGGGACCGGCACCGTCCACGGACACCGCGACGTAGCTGCCGGCGAGCGCCACCGACGCGGTCGCGCCGGGCATGATGCCCGCCTGCTTCAGCTGGAGCAGGAGTTCGGGGTCGAACTGGACAGGCTCTCCCAGCCGTCGCACGGTGGCGGTGCCGCCGCCGGCGCGGGCGAACTCGACGATGCTCCACACCCCTGCGAGGAAGGCGACGGAGGGCGACTTGTCGACGTCGTCGAGACTCGGGATCGGGTTGCCGTACGGCGACTCGGTCGGGTTGCCGAGCATGTGGATGAGCTTCTGCTCCACCTGCTCGCTCATCACGTGCTCCCAGCGGCACGCCTCCTCGTGCACGAACTCCCATTCGAGCCCGATGACGTCGCTCAGGAGCCGTTCGGCGAGGCGATGCTTGCGCATCACGTGCATCGCCTTCAGCCGGCCGCCCGCGGTCAGCTCCAGGTGCCTGTCGCCCGAGACGACCACGAGACCGTCCCGCTCCATCCGAGCGACGGTCTGCGAGACGGTGGGCCCGGAGTGCCCGAGCCGCTCCGAGATGCGGGCGCGCAGGGGGACGATGTCCTCCTCCTCGAGATCGAGGATCGTGCGCAGGTACATCTCGGTGGTGTCCACCAGATCCGTCACGTGTCGCCTCCAGCCGCCGGGCAGTCGAAGCGAGAGTTTACCGGCCGGGGGCGAGCCGCTCGGCGACCCCGGTGGTGTTCCGCCGCCCGGGGGCGGGCCGCCCGGTCGCCCCAATAGGGTGAGACCCATGGCCGCCGTTCCCCTCCCCGCCGACCTCCTCCCCGCCGACGGCCGTTTCGGCTGCGGGCCGTCGAAGGTCCGGCC
>DATCMN010000213.1:0-2835 GCA_036563405.1 Naasia sp.
GGCGAGGCGCTGCACCTCAGCCTTCCCGGTCTGGGCGTCCTCGACCAGGCGACCCAGGCGGGCCAGTTCGGTGTCGGCGCCGACGCGCGTGATCTCCACGACCAGGCGCCCGCCGACGTTGATCGTCGCACCGGTGACGCGATCCCCCGGTCGCACCTCGACGGGGACCGATTCGCCGGTCAGCATGCTCTGGTCGACGGCGGAGGTCCCCTCGCGGATGAGTCCGTCGCTCGCGATCTTCTCACCCGGGCGCACCACGACGAGGTCGGCGGGGACCAGCGCCGAGACCGCGATCCGCTGCTCGGAGCCTCCGCGCAGCACCGTCGCATCCTTGGCGCCCAGTTCGAGCAGGGCCCGCAGAGCGGCACCGGACTGCTTCTTCGCGCGCGCCTCCATGTAGCGCCCACCGAGGATGAAGACGGTGACGGCGGCGGCCACCTCCAGGTAGAGCTCGCTGCCTCCCGGGTCGGCGGCCAGCAGCGTGAAGGTCATGTGCATGCCGGGCATCCCGGCGTCACCGAAGAACAGCGCGTACAGGGACCAGCCGAAGGCTGCCAGGACGCCCACGCTCACCAGGGTGTCCATGGTGGCGGCGCCATGGCGGACGTTGATCGCCGCGGCGCGGTGGAACGGCCACGCTCCCCACACCGCCACCGGCGAGGCGAGCGTCAGGACGAGCCACTGCCAGTTCGGGAACTGCAGCGCCGGCACCATCGAGAGCAGCACCACCGGCACGGTGAGAGCGGCGGAGATGATCAGCCGGCGGCGCAGCGCGTCGGTTGCGTCGGGCTCGCCCGAGCGCCCGAGCTCCCCCTCATCGTTGCGGGGAGGCGCCGGAAGCGTAGCGGTGTATCCGGCGGCCTCCACCGCGGCGATCAGGTCGGCCGGGTCGATGTCGCGATCCGCGCTGACGTGCGCCTTCTCGGTGGCGTAGTTCACGGACGCCTCGACACCGGGGAGCTTGCTCAGCTTGCGCTCGACGCGGTTCGCGCACGCCGCGCAGGTCATCCCCCCGATCTCGAGTTCGATGGTGACGGGCGTCGTCACTGCGACACGACCTCGTATCCGGCGTCCTTCACCGCCGCGCGGAGGGCCTCCGGCGAGACGGGGCCGCTGGTGGTGACGGTCACGGCGGAGGTGCCGCCGGCAACCAGGTCCACGACGACGGAGTCCACCCCGTCGAGCTCGCCGAGCTCCTCGGTGACGCTCGCGACGCAGTGCGCGCAGGTCATGCCCTGGACGAGGAGTGTGCTGGAGTCGGCGTCCGCAGCTGCGGTGCGCTGGTCCGAGCCGGCGGGAGCGGTCGCGCAGCACGAGCAGGACGTCGCGGCGGCCAGGGGAAGCTGGATGCGGTCGGCGGTCATCAGAGTCCTTTCGGGGGGGGTCCGGAGCGGACGAGCCGGGCGATCGCGTCGCTCGCCTCGCGGATCTTGGTCTGGGCGACCTCGCCGCCTTCCGCCGCCGCCTCGGCGACGCAGTGCGAGAGGTGGTCGTCGAGCAGCGACAGCGCGACCCGCTCGAGCGCCTTGGTGGCGGCCGAGATCTGGGTGAGGACGTCGATGCAGTAGGTGTCGTCTTCCACCATGCGGGCGATGCCGCGCACCTGGCCCTCCGCGCGCCGCAGTCGCTTGAGCAGGTCGTCCTTGTCGTCGATGTATCCGACGTGCTGCCTGTCCATGGGAGCCTCCTCGATGCGCCGCCGGCTTACCGTACCCCCCTAGGGTATCAGGCTGTCCGGCGGGAGCGGCGCCGGAGCCGGTCCGTCGACCGCGCAGCGGAGGTCCTCGACCGTCCGTCCACTACAGCCGACCGCCCCTTCATGCCATCCCCACGCCCCCGCCCCCTCGCCCGCTGCTCGCCCGCGGCGTAGTTTGTCAG
Source organism: Naasia sp. (assembly GCA_036563405.1). Lineage (GTDB taxonomy): Bacteria > Actinomycetota > Actinomycetes > Actinomycetales > Microbacteriaceae > Naasia. The sequence goes on from DATCMN010000213.1 coordinate 1,879, forward strand.
TGGGCGCCGCCGATCGTTCGCAGCGTCGGAGAGGATCCATGCTGCGCACGCGTGTCCGAGTCCACGACACCACCTTCTACCTGGCACAGGGGCGCGATCCGGAGGAGCTGAAGGCGAACATCGTCGAGGCGGCGAAAGCTGGAGCCGGCTTCGTGAGCTTCGTCGAATTGGGCAACCGCACGGTGTCGGTCCTCGTCACCCCTGGGGTCACCATCGTGTTCGAGCAGGAGGAGGTCGAGCCGGATGCCCGCGACGACGGCGATCTCCGCTTCCCCTTCGACGCTCCCGACGGCGCGCGCTCGTTCACCTTGGACTTCACGGAGTACTGAGAGGGCCGGCGTCATCGCCATGAGGATCCTCCGGCGCCCACAGGAAGTCAGTCCGACTGGGGCGCCGGTTCGGGCAGCAGATGCAAACCCGTCGTCGAGAAGGAGTTCGCAGCGAGCGCTTCGATCCAGGCACGATTGAGCTGGTGACGGACACCACTCGAGAACGTGAACTTGAGCGGCACGCTCGGGTGCAGCCACACGGACACCCGTCCGGATCCCGCTTCGACCGGAAGGTTCCAGGTCAATTCGAACGACTCGCCTCGCCGGAGCTTGGCCACGATGACATGCCTCAGATGGGCGAGCGTCCGGTCGTCGAAGTCGGTGCGACGCCGGTCGTAGAAGAACGATCCCACCCGAAGATCGTACGTAGATCTGGGGCGCCCCCGGATGCCAGCGGGGGCGCGTACCGCAGTCGACAACGCCGACGGCGGACGCCTGGTCACGCCGCACAGGCTGGGGCCATACGCAACCCCTTCCGGGGGCGCCGCGACGTTTCGGATGCTAGGCGGATGCGGATCATTGCCTACGCCGGCGAGCACTTCCTCACCTCGGACGCGATCGCGACCGAGGTGCTGAACTACGCGAAGGTCCTCGCCTTCGGCGACACCAGCGACGTCGTGAACATCCC
>DATCMN010000214.1:0-2133 GCA_036563405.1 Naasia sp.
CGATGACCACGACCGCCACCACCAACATCAACGCGACCCTGCAGCAGATCGCGGAGCTCACCGCCTCCGGCTGCGACATCGTCCGCGTAGCCGTCCCCAGCCAGGACGACGCCGACGTGCTGCACATCATCGCGAAGAAGAGCCAGATCCCGGTCATCGCCGACATCCACTTCCAGCCCAAGTACGTCTTCCAGGCCATCGACGCCGGCTGCGCGGCCGTCCGCGTGAACCCGGGCAACATCCGCAAGTTCGACGACCAGGTCGGCGCCATCGCGAAGGCCGCCAAAGACGCCGGTGTCAGCCTGCGGATCGGCGTCAACGCCGGATCCCTCGACCCCCGCCTGCTGCAGAAGTACGGCAAGGCCACTCCGGAGGCACTCGCCGAGAGCGCCCAGTGGGAGGCGAGCCTGTTCGAGGAGCACGACTTCCACGACTTCAAGATTTCGGTCAAGCACAACGACCCGATCATCATGGTGAAGGCGTACCGCCTGCTCGCCGAGATGGGCGACTGGCCCCTGCACCTCGGCGTCACCGAGGCGGGACCCGCCTTCCAGGGCACCATCAAGAGCGCCACAGCGTTCGGCATCCTGCTCGCCGAGGGCATCGGCGACACCATCCGCGTCTCCCTCTCCGCCCCTCCGGTGGAGGAGGTGAAGGTGGGCCTGCAGATCCTGCAGTCCCTCAACCTCCGCGAGCGGAAGCTGGAGATCGTGTCCTGCCCGAGCTGCGGCCGCGCCCAGGTCGACGTCTACTCGCTCGCCGACTCCGTCACGGAAGGCCTCCAGGGCATGAGCGTCCCGCTCCGGGTCGCCGTCATGGGTTGCGTCGTCAACGGACCGGGCGAGGCACGCGAGGCCGACCTCGGTGTCGCGTCCGGCAACGGCAAGGGCCAGATCTTCGTCAAGGGCCAGGTCATCAAGACCGTCCCGGAGAGCGAGATCGTCGCAACCCTGATCGAGGAGGCGAACCGCCTCGCCGACGAGATGGGCCCGGGCGCACCGACCGGCACCCCCGAGGTCGTCACGGCCTGAGCTCCGCGGTGCGGCGCCACTTCGTGCTGGCAGCTCGCTGAGATACCAGCACCAACCGGCATCTCGGGCGCGGCAGAGTCCCGTGCGTCCCGGGCGGGGGAACGGGAGTCCTGACTTCTGTCCCGTTCCGTCCGCCCGGTCTTCCGGGCACCGGCCGCCGTGCCGGAACGTGAGCGTCATGCTTCCCCGATACCGCGCCACGACGTGCGCCCTCGCCCTGTCCCTCGCCGTCGCACCGCTCACCGCGTGTGCCACCGCGCCGTCCGGCGGTGCGGCTTCGTCCGCCGGCCTGCCCTCCTGGGCCGCTCTCGCCGGCGACGACCTGCTCGCGAACCTCACCGCGGACGAGCAGCGGCTCGACGCCATCCTCGCCGCCGGCGCCGGCATCACGGCCGAGGAGCTGCCGCGGCTCGAGGGGGCGGCGCCTTCCACACCCGGCGCGTCGGCCGGTGGGGCCACCTCCCCGGTCGCCGGGACGGCGGCCTTCCAGCCCGGCAGGACGGCGGTGAGCACGGTGCTCGCCTCCACCACGCCCGACCGCGGGGAGGCCACCGGTGCCGCGGTCAACGCGCTCAGCTACCTCTACGAGCAGGTTCGGGAGAGCCTCGGCGCCGCCGCCGACGGCGAGGTGCCCGAGGCGTCGTACACGACCTCGCCTACCGCGAACCCCGGCCAGGCGTGGCACGTGGAGGACGGCGCCGCGTTCGGCAGCGCGCACTCCTCGGTCTCCCTCACCGACGCCGACGGCAGCACCTACGACCTCTCCATCGTGACCACGTACCGGATCGAGATCTGTCCGTCGGCTGCAGGCACGACCGAGGGAGCGTTCTCAGTCGGCGGCGCCGTCACCTTCACTCCCGCGGGCGGGCCGGCGCGCAGATCCACCGTGGACATCTCCGCGAAGCTGGGCACCCAGGTGAGCGACGCCGCCCTCGTGCAGACCGTGACGGCCGACGTGGTCGGACAGACCGCGTACGGGCCGGCCGGCGACATCCCCGGCTACATCGAGGAGCCCGACGGCGACGAGAAGGTCTGGGGCCAGCTCGATTTCGACTACGGCGACCGGGGCGCGGCGCAGCCCGGCGACATCCGCCTGGACACC
>DATCMN010000224.1:0-5500 GCA_036563405.1 Naasia sp.
ATCTGCGACAAGCCCTGGAACCACGAAGGGAGGCCGAGGATCGGAGTGCCGTTGGTCAGGTAGAGCGATAGACCCGTCGCCGCGAACATCGTCGCGAGGGTCGCGATGAACGGCTGTACATTGCCGAATGCGATGAGCACCCCGTTGATCAGTCCGATCCCGGTGCCCACCCCGAGGCCGATGAGGATACACAGTTCGAACGGCAGCCCGATGTTCTGGTACGCGACGGCGACCACCATGAAGCTGAGCCCCAGTACGGCGGACACTGAGAGGTCGATTCCCCCGAGGATGATCACCAGAGTGGCGCCGGCCGCCATGATGCCGACGTAGGACACCTGGACCAGGATGTTGACGAGGTTGTTCGGGGTCAGGAACACCGGGGACAGAAGCGACAACGCGATGATGAGCAGGATCAGCCCGACAAGGGGGCCGGTAAGCAGCTTGAGTCGGTTCTTGATCTGCTGAACGCGGATGGCCGAAGTCGTGGCGACCTGGGGGTCGGTGGGTGCTGTTGTTGCTGGCGAGGTCATGGACGCTCTTCCTTCGATGTTTCGGGAGGCTGACAGGACGGAGGTCAGGGCACCGAGAGCCGCATGACGGTTTCGGGCGTCGCCTCGTCGCGGCTGAGAACGGCGCGCTGACGCCCTCCAGCGACGACGAGTATCCGGTGCGCGAGAAGGAGGACCTCTTCGAGCTCGGAGGACACGACGATGACGCTGACCCCTCGCGCGGCGAGGCTGCGGATGATGTCGTAGATGGCCTCCTTGGCGCCGACGTCGACCCCTCGGGTGGGTTCATCCAGGATGAGCACCTTCGGAGTGCGCACCAGCCACTTCGCGAGCAGGACCTTCTGCTGGTTGCCGCCCGACAGCAGTCCGACCGGTCGATCCAGATTTCCGCGGATGTCCAGCTCAGCGGCCATCCGCTTCTTGAGGCGGTTGAGGATCCGGGTGGTGACGAAGCCCCTCGGAACCAGCCGGGACTCCCAGGGCAGCGAGATGTTCTCCGCACTGCTGCGGTTGAGGTTGAGACCCTCGGTCTTGCGGTCCTCCGGCACGAGGACGATGCCGGCACGAATGGCCTCCGGGATCGACCGAATGCGGACGGGCTCCCCGTCAACCGAGATCTCCCCCGCGTCGAACCTGTCCGCCCCCGCGAGCGCGCGGACGATCTCGGTGCGGCCGGCGCCCACCAGTCCGGATACACCGAGGATCTCGCCCTCACGGACGTCGAAACTGATGCCGTCGAAGCGCTCCGAGGAGAGACCCGCCACGCTCACCACTACTCGCTCCCTATGCGGCGGCGGGGGGACCGCCCGCCCGGAGAGCTCACGGCCGACCATTGCCCGGATCATGCCGTCGCGGTCGACGTCACTGGCCGCCCAGTCGCCCACCTTGCGCCCGTCCCGCAGGCACACCACTCGATCAGCGATCCGGGAGATCTCGTCCAGCCGGTGGCTGATGTACACCACACCCGTCCCGCGCGCCTTCAGCACAGCGATCTGCTCGAGGACGCGCTCGGTCTCCTCCTGGCCCAGGGATGCTGACGGCTCGTCGAAGATCACGAAGGATGGGCGCCGGAGGATGGCGCGGGCGATCTCGATCTCCTGCTGAGTGGCGGTCGAGAGACCTGCCACAGGGCGTCGCGGGTCGAGTGTCACTCCCAGGTCCGCCAGCGCTGCGCTTGCGTCCTCCACCATCCGCCGCGTGTCTACTCGCCCCGCTCGCAGCGGCAAGCGGCCCAGGAACATGTTCTCGGCGACCGACAGCTCCGGGATCATCTTGATCTCCTGGTGGATGATGGCCACTCCGGAGTTGAGCGCGTCGGACGGTCCTGTCGGGGCATAGGACTGCCCGTCGATGGTCATCGTCCCCTCGTCGGGGAGCTTGATCCCCGCGATGATGGAACTCAGCGTCGACTTGCCGGCACCGTTCTCGCCGATGAGACCGAGGACCGACCCCGCGTCGATGGAGATGTCGACCGCACGCAGAACGGTGCTGTCTCCATATCTCTTGGTGAGCCCAGATCCTGCAAGTGTGCGAGCCATGGTGTCTACGGTCATGAGAATCTCCTCCCGGTCCTGCCGACCGCCGCGATCGTCGGCCGGCAGAACCGTTCGCTGCATCGGTCGTCAGCCCTGCGAGCCGAAGTACTTCGCGGCGCGAGCCTCTTCGAGGTTCTCCTTCGTCACGAGGATCGACTCCTGGATCTGCTCCTTCTCGATGCCGTCGGTCTCACCGTTGATCGCGTCGATCGCGTTCTGGATGGCGAGCCGGCCCATGTTGTACGGCTGCTGACTGATCGTCGCGGAGACCTGGTCCTTCTCGATGGCGTCGTACGCTGCCGGGAAGCCGTCGATCGTGACGATCGGGAGCCCCTCCCTGTTCGCGTCTGCCGCCGCGCTCGCCACTCCCAGGGCCATGTCGTCGTTCTGCGCGAACACGCCCTGGAGGTCGGGATTCGCGGTCAGGACGTTCGTGAACACACTGACCGCCTTGTTCTGGTCCCAGTCGGCACTCGTGGTGCTCACGACGGTCAGGTCGGGATTCTCCGCGAGAGCCGAATCGCATCCCTCGGTTCGCTGCATCTGGGTCGACGAAGCGGGGATGCCCTCGACGATGGCGATGTTCCCCTTGCCGCCGAGAAGCTCGGCCAGGTGTTCGCACGCCCTAGTGCCCATGGCGACGCTGTCGCTGCCGATGTAGGTGAGGTAATCCCCGCCTACCGGTACCTGATCCACAGCGATGACGGGGATACCGGCGGAGTTCGCCTGAGAGACGGACGCCCCGCCGGACGCGGAGTCGAGCTGAATGAACACGAGCGCTCCGACGCCTTGGCTGACCAGGTTCTGGACCTGGTTGACCTGAGTTGAGCTGTTGCCCTGCGCGTTGAGTATGACGAGCTCGTAGCCCTGCTCTTCGGCCTCGTCCTGCATGCCCTCCTCAGCCGCGGCGTAGAACTGATTCACGAACGACATGGAGACGCCGATTTTCTTGTTGCCGCCCTCTCCACCGTCGCCGGAATCGGACGGAGCTGCGCCTGCACCTGTGGAGCAACCGGCGAGGATCAGAGCCGCGCCGGCGAACAGGATGGCCGGTGTGAGGGCTGCGCGCCGCCGGGGGCGGCGCGAATCGGAGATGTTCATTGACCTTCTTCCTTCTTGGTGGAGGTCCCCGCCGCGAGATGGCGGGCCCTGTTTCGGTGTGCGATGCCCCTGACTGTCATAGGAGCGTGTATCCGCCGTCGACGACCAGCTGCACGCCGGTGCAGTAGGACGAGGCGGGAGAGAGGAGGAAGACCGCCGGCCCCACGATCTCCTCCGCCGAGGCGAAGCGCCCGAGCGGGATCTTCCCCTCGAGCCGAGCTCGGAACGACGCCACTTCCTGACGCCGATTCATCGGCGTCAGGGTGAATCCGGGCGCGATCGCATTGACGCGGATGTTCGACGAAGCCCATTCGGTCGCGAGGGAGCGTGTGAGGTGCGCCACGGCCGCCTTGGCACTGTTGTAGTGGGCTTGCTGCATCTCCTGATGGGAGACCAGGCCGCTGATTGAGGCCAGATTCACGATGGAGCCACCGCCGTTGCGCAGCAGGGCGCGCGCCTCCGCCTGGCAGCTGCGGAAGAGACCGGTGACGTTCACCCGGTACATCTGCTCGAACTGTGCGGTCGTCAGCTCGAGCGCCGGAGCCGCGTCAGCGATCCCGGCGCTGTTGACGGCGAGCGAGAGGGGTCCGAGCTCACGCTCCACCTCATCGACAGCGGCCTCCAGGTCGTGCTCCGCGGTCACGTCGACGACACAGGAGATGCTGCTGCCGCCGGTCTGCTCGATCGCCGCGACCGTCGCGCCGAGGGCATCGAGGGCCAGATCCGCGACGCCGACTCGCGCACCGGCCGCCGCTAGCCCCACCGCGATGGCTTGACCTATGCCGGATGCCGCACCTGTCACGAACGCAACGTGCCCGTCGAGGCGGAACTCTGGCCCGCTCGTGGAGGACTGGGCGTCCGCATGGTCGGCGCGCGATCCGTTGGACAGCCGATCCATCACCGTAGCGCTCCTTCGCGACCGCGAGACCGCCGATTTCGCACCTTCGGGCACTGTTTGTGGGACTCGCTGAGGAGAATGTAGCCCCCTTTGCGAGCCCTGTCCACTTTTTGTGGACAGTGTGTCCGAAAAACGTTACTTAGTCGGCACGCGCTGTGTCGATGATCCGGGATCTTCTATAGAGTCGACGAAGCAGAAGGAGGAGGCGGTGTCCACAACGAGCGCGGAGACAGGAGAACTCGCCGGCCTCAGCGCCCTCCGGAAGGCCACCCGGGTGCTCGAAGCCCTCGCCGAGCGAGGCAGCCTGACCGCCGGTGAGCTGTCCGAGATACTCGACGAGCCCGTCACCACCGTCTACCGCATGCTCACCAACCTGGGAGCGGCGGGTTGGATCGAGCGGGACGGGCGGAAGGGCAGCCCGGTTCGCCTGGGAGTGGATTTGATCGCCATAGGGCAAGCGGTCGAGGACGCTCTCGACGTGCGGGCGATTGCCCGCGCAGGTCTCCAACGCCTGAGCGCGAGCACATCCGAAACGGCCTACTTCTGCGTCCGGGACGGACATCGCGCGGCGTGCATCGAGAGCGTAGACGGCCTGCAGACGCGCACCGCGGAACTCCCGATCGGGGGATCGCTGCCGTTGCACCAGGGCGCGGGCCCGAGGGCTATCCTCGCTCACCTGCCGGAGACCTTCCGGCAGCGCTACATCGCAGCCCTGCAGTCTTTCGGAGCGAACCCGGCCACAGGAGCACAAGTCCGGGAACTCGGGTCGGAACTCGACGCCATCCGTTCCGCCGGATACGCCATCACCGACGGAGACGTCCTCCCTGGCGTCTACAGCTGCGCTGCACCTGTCCGGGATCATCGGGGAGACGTCATCGGGTCCATAAGCCTGAGCGGACTGTCCTCCCGCACAGAGCCGCTTCGACTCGAATTTGGCTCCCTGGTCCGCCAAGAAGCGCTCTTAGTGTCGGCAGAGCTCGGTCATCGCGATGCAGAACAGTGACAAGCCGAGCCGAGTGCTCGCGCAGGTCGATGCCGCAGTCAGATACCTTGCGGAGGTTGGAGCCGCCTCGGCTCCCGACTTGGCCAAGGGCATCGGAATACCGCGCCCCAGCGCCTATCGACTGATGAGTGCGCTCCTGCAGGCGGGCCTGGCCTCGCAAGCCGGCGACGGCACCGTCGCACTCACCACGTCATGGCTGGGGCTGAGCGCCGCCGCTCAGGCGGCCGCCGTCCCGTGGCTGCGGTCGGAAGACACCCTGTCCGACCTCCGAGACAGCACCAAACTGACGGTCTACCTAAGCGTGCCCCGTCCCGGTCGAACCGTCTGTGTCCGTCGGCTCCATGGGCAGGGCGTCCAAGTCCTCGTCCTGAAACCTGGGGGCAGCCTCCCCCTCCACCTGGGCGGAGTTGGGCGCGTGACCCTGGCGTTCGGCGCCGAGCCAGTGGAGCAGTAT
>DATCMN010000225.1:0-1621 GCA_036563405.1 Naasia sp.
CAGCGAGGATGCGTCAGTCGCTGCCAACAGCCGGGATGTTGAGGGTGTACGTCGGGTCCAGCACCACGTTCGTCAGGTTCGCCGACGCCGCGACGGCCTGGGCCGGCTGGAACAGCGGGAAGAACGGGCTGTCCTCGTTGAGCATCCGCTGGAACTCCTGGAAGAGCGCGCCGCGCTCCTCGTCGTCCAGCGTGCGCTCGGCCTTCTCGGCGAGGGCGGCGATCTCGGGGGCGTCGGACGCCTCCCACTTGTTGTTCTCCGCGCGGCCCGTCGAGCCCGGCGCGTAGACGAGGTAGTCGTTGGGGTCCGGGTAGTCCGGGCCCCAGTACGAGACGCTCATCTGGTTCTTGCCGGCGGCGTAGTCCTCGAGGAAGGTCACCGCCGGGGTGCCCTTGAGCTCGACGTTGATGCCGATCGCCTCGAGGTCGGACTTCGCCTTCTGGGCGACCGACGCGAACGACACGCCGTTGGGCGTCGCGTCCGAGGGGTAGGCCAGCGTCAGCGACAGGTCGGAGATGTTCGCGTCGGCGAGGATCTGCTTCGCCTGGTCGACGTCCTGCGAGACGGCGTCCTCCGGCGGCAGCGCCCCGAGGAACTGCGACGGGATCACGCCGGGCGCCTGGGCGGCGCCGGTGCCGGCGAGCTCGAGGTAGCCGTCGTAGTCGAGCGCGAGGCGGATCGCCTTGCGCACGGCCTCCTGGCCGGTGGGCGACACGGACTCGTCCATGTTGGCCTCGACGTCGAAGACGTTGACGGACGGGTCGATCGTGACCTGCAGGTCCCCGTTGCTCTCGAGCGTCTCGGCCTGCTGGGCGGAGAGGTCGAGGGCGATCTCGTTCGCGCCGCGCTGCACGTTGAGCAGCTGGGCGGGCGCGGCCATGTTGCGGACGACGACCTTCGGGAAGCCGGTCTGCTCGCCCCAGTACTCCGGGTTGGCCTCCAGCGTGTACTGCTGGTTCTGCTGGCTCTGCTGGAGGACGTAGGGCCCGCTGCCGGCGCTCGTCTTGTTGAGGAACGCCTCGGCCTTGTCGGTCTTGTCGGCGTCCGCGGCGGCCGAGCCGCCGTTGGCCTCCAGCAGCTTGGAGTTGACGATCGAGGTCGGCGGCGTGGCGAGGATGCGCAGCAGGGCCGGGTTCGGCTTGTCGGACTTCACCACGACGGTCTGCGGGTCGGGCGCCGAGACCTCGGTGCCGTCGAGCAGGAACGCGCCGCTGCCCTTCAGGTTGACCAGGCGCTCCAGCGACCAGACGACGTCCTCGGAGGTCAGCGGCGTGCCGTCGGAGAACGTGACGCCCTCGCGCAGCGTGAAGGTGAAGGTGCGGACGTCCTTGGAGACGTCCCACGACTCGGCGAGCGCGGGCTCGGGGTCGGTCTTGCCCGGCGCGAAGGTCACGAGCGTGTCGTACATCGCGTGGACGAGCATGTTGTTGGTCGGCGTGAACTGGCGGTGCGGGTCCACGCCCTGGTCGACGAACGACTGGTCGACGACGAGCGTCCCGGTGGGGGCGCCGGACGCGCCGTCCTCGGTGCCCGCGGCGGGCGTTCCGGTCGATCCGGTGTCGCCGTTGCCGCCGCCGCAGCCCGCGATGGCTGCCGCTCCCGCGACCGCTGCGATGCAGAC
>DATCMN010000256.1:0-7037 GCA_036563405.1 Naasia sp.
GGAGAAGACGATGAGGGCGATCTTCATCTCGGCGTCGTTGCCGAGCACGAGCATGGCGACGGGGATCAGCGCCACCGACGGGATCGGCCGCAGGAACTCGATCACGGCCCGGCTGCCGGAGTAGGCGGCGCGGGAGGAGCCGAGCAGCACCCCGATCGTGACGGAGACGAGGATGCAGATGGCGAGGCCGATGGCCCAGGCCTGCAGGGTGGCGAGGACCTGACCGAGGAAGGCCGGGTCGACGAGGAGCTCGCCCACCCGCAGCAGGACCAGGGAGGCGGGCGGCAGGAACGCGGAGTCGACGATCCCGGACCGGGAGATCAGCTCGGCGACCACGAACAGGCCGAGGAAGCCGAGCGCGCCGCGGATCAGTGTGGTGCGCCGCATCGAGCCCCCGCGCGGCCGGCGTGGCACGCGCGCAATGGTTGCCGACGTCATCGTCGAGACCCCTTCCGGTGGCTGTGGGAGAAGAGTACGCGGCGCGGAGCCCGGGGTCACCCGAGCCCCGCGCCGGGGCCTATTCGCCCTGCCAGGCGTACTGCGACAGGTCGTCGAGCGGCTCCTCGAGGAGGCCGTACTCGAGCATCAGCTCCATCGTCAGCTCGGCACCCTCGAGGTTGGGGGTGCCGTCCTCGACGAAGCTCGGCAGCGTGATCTCCGCGGCGAGCTCCGGCGTCAGCGTCGTGAACGTGGGCAGGATCTCCCGCACCGAGTCCTCGTCCTCGATGGCCATCTGGGTCGCCTTGTCCATCGCGCGGACGAACGCGGCGACGACCTCGGGGCTCTCGTCGGCGAACGCCTTCGAGGTGTTCCAGGTGATCAGCGGGCTGGCCTCCTGGCGCTCGTTGCAGACGGACGGCGCGAAGAGGCTCTTCAGCCCCTGCGACTTGCCGATGGTGATGAAGGGCTCGGGCACGAGTCCGCCCGCGATGCGGCCCTGGCTGACGGCCGCACCGACCTCCGGGAACGGCACCTCGACGAGCTCGTAGTCACCAGGCTCGAGGCCGTTGGTGGCGAGGCAGTCGCGGATCTGCACCTCGGTCGCCGACTGCAGAGTGTTCACCGACAGTGTCTGACCTCGGAGGTCCTCGACGTCGTCGATGCTGCCGTCGTCCTTCACGAGGATGCCGTTGATGCCCTCCTTGGCGGCGTTGGTGCCCTCGCGGACGACCTGCAGCTCGAGGCCCTGCGATACGGCCGCGAGCACGTTGGCCCAGGTGGCGGACGTGAAGTCGAGCTCGCCGGAGACGAGCTGGGTGACGCCGACGGCGCCTCCCGCGATCGTCTCGATGGTGACCTCGAGGTTCTCCTCCTCGAAGAAGCCCTCCTGCTGGGCGATGTAGAGCGGTGCGTAGTCGCCGGCCGGCAGAGTGCCGACGGTGATGGCGACCGGCTCGCTGGGGGCGGATCCGTCGCCCCCGGTGCCGGTCGTGGCCCCGGGCGACTCGGACTGACCCGAGCATCCCGCGGCGGCAAGGGCTGTGATGGTGAATGCTGCGGCGATCGCCGCGAAGCGCTTCCTGGGGAACGTCATTGCTCTCCTTGCGTCTCTTCGTTGAGATGGTGCGGTCCGGGAGGCGTCGGACAACGGCGTCCCCAGGAGTCTCAGGCTACCTGAAACATGTAGGTGCGGCAAGGGTTTCGAAAGGGTGCGCCGGGATCGGTGCGGGTCAGCGGACGAAGGCGCTGAGACCGGTGACCCCACGGCCCACGATGAGGGCGTTGATGTCCCGCGTGCCCTCGTAGGTGTAGACCGCCTCGGCGTCCGCGTGGAACCGCGCGACGTCGGAATCGAGGAGGAGGCCGTTGCCGCCCACCACTTCGCGGGCGAGGGCGACGGTCTCCCGGAGCCGGTCGGCGACCCACAGTTTGGCGAGCGCGGAGTCCTCGTCGCGCGAGACGCCGGCGTCCCTCCGCTCCGCCAGCCGGACGGCGAGCGCGAGCGACGCCGTGACGTTGCCGAGCATGCGCGCGATCTTCTCCTGCGTCAGCTGGAACCCGGCGATGGGGCGGCCGAACTGCTGCCGCTCGAGCGCGTAGCGGAGGGCCGCCTCGTAGGCGCCGGCCTGGGCGCCCGCCGCGATCCAGGCGACGTCCGGCCGCAGGGTCTGGAACAGGGCGCCGACATCCGCGAACGAGTTGACGCGCTGCAGGCGGCGCGACTCCGGCACTTCGACGCCGTGCAGCGCGATGTCGGAATTCGTCACTGTGCGGAGCGACGCCTTGCGCTGGATGGTGGTGAGGGTCAGCCCCGGCGCGTCCGCGCGGGCGAGGAAGACCTTCACCTGGTCGTCCGCGGTGTCGCGGGCGAAGACCGCGATGTACTCGGAGTGGGCGGCGTTGCCGATCCAGCGCTTCCGGCCGTCGAGGATCCACGTGTCCCCGGTCCGCCGTGCGGTGGTCTCGAGGCCCCGGGCGACGTCCGAGCCGTGGTCGGGCTCGGTGAGCGCGAAGCAGCCGGTCCGCTCGAAGGACACGATCAGCGGGTCCCACTCGGCGACCTGCTCCGGGCTGCCGCCCTGCAGCACGAGCTCCCGGAACATCGCGGCGTGCCCGTGGAAGACCATCCCGAGTCCGATGTCGACACGGGAGAACTCGAAGTTGCGGAAGCCGGAGTAGATGCCGCGCGGGCGGCCGGAGGGCCCGAGGACCGCGGGATCGTCGAGGAGCCGGAGGTCGCGCAGCGGCCCCCGCAGGTGTACCGGGGACTCCGCGCGTTCCCAGTAGTCGGCGAGGATCGGCCGGGCCTGGCTGTCGAGCACCTCCCGCAGGGCGAGGAGCTTCTCGTGCTCGGGTTCGGTGAGCAGCTCCGCGAAGCCGTACAGGTCGGAGTCGGGGTAGAGCTCGCTCATCCGAGGCCGAGCAGTCGGACCGCGTTGTCCTTCAGGATCTTCGGCCGTGCCGCGTCCTTGACCTCGATCTGCTCGAAGTCCGCGAGCCAGCGGTCCGGCGTCAGGGCTGGATAGTCGGACCCGAAGAGCATCTTGTCCTGGAGGATCGTGCCGGCCTGGCGGACCAGGTTCGGGGCGAAGTACTTGGGCGACCAGCCGGACAGGTCGATGGACACGTTCGCCTTGTGCGCGGCCATCGAGAGGGCCTCGTCCTGCCAGGGCACCGAGGGGTGGGCCAGGATGATCGGCAGTCCCGGATGGTCGGCCGCGACGTCGTCGATCAGCATCGGGTCAGAGTAGCGGAGCTTGATCCCGCCGCCGCCGGGGAGTCCCGCGCCGACGCCGGTCTGTCCGGTGTGGATGACGACGGGGAGCCCGATCTCCTCGAGTGCCGCCCACAGCCCGGCGAACTGCGGGGCGCTCGGGTCGAACGCCTGCACGCTGGGGTGGAACTTGAAGCCGCGGACGCCGGAGTCCTCCGCCAGCCGGCGGGCATGCTCGATCGCGTCGTCCCCGCGGTGCGGGTCGACGCTCCCGAACGGGATGAGCACGTCGGCGTGCCGGGCGGCGTGCTCGGCGATCTCCTCGCTGCTGTTCGGGACCACCCCTCTCGCGGTGCGCGCGTCGACCGTGAACACGACGGCGGCCATCGAGCGGGCGCGGTAGTAGTCGGCGAGCTCGTCGACGCTCAGCGCCGGCGCACCCTGTCCGAAGTAGGCGTCCATGGCGTCGAGCAGCTCGACCGGCAGCGAGCGGCGCCCGGTGGAGTCCGACTGCACGTGGACGTGCATGTCGATCGCGCGGATCGTGGTGACGTCGATGGCCGGCTCGTAGCGGATCACGCGCCCACGCCCTCCTCGAGAGTGCGGGCACGCAGCTTCGCGAGGTCGACCTTGCCGCTGCCGGTGCGCTCCAGGTCGCGCACGACGAGCAGCCGCCGCGGCTTCTTGTAGCTCGCGAGCGCGCCGGCGACGTGGGAGATGACATCGCCTGCGGACACCGTCGCCGGGTCGTCGACTGCGATGGCGGCCGCCACGACCTCGCCCCATCTGCTGTCCGGGATGCCGTACACCACGGCGTCGAGCACGCTGGGGTGGGAGAGCAGGGCCTCCTCGACCTCCGCGGGGTAGACCTTCTCGCCGCCGGAGTTGACCACGGTGGCCCCGCGGCCGAGGAGCTCGATGTGGCCCTCCTCATCCTCGACCCGTACCAGGTCGCCCGCGATGATGTGCCGCTTGCCGCGGATCTCCACGAAGTTGGCGGCGGTCTTCACCGGATCCTTGTAGTAGCCCTTCGGCATGCCGCCGGTGAACGCGATCCGGCCGACCGAGCCGGGCACGTCCTGCACCTCGTCCTGGTTCTCGTCGAGCACCACGGTGCCCGGGGTGAGCCGGAACCGGGCGGGGAGGTCCGCGGCGGACCGGGTGATGCCGAGCCCGACGGCGCCGCCCTCGGTGGAGGCCAGGATGTCCGTGATCACGAGGTTCGGCGCGAGCGCGTGCAGGCGCTCCTTCGTCGCGTCGCTGAAGCGCATGCCGGAGGACAGGACGGAGGTGAGGGTCGGCAGCGATTCGATGCCCGCCTCCTCCGCCGCCTCGAGCAGCGGCAGGGCGATGGCGTCCCCGGCCACCGCCACCCGGGTCACACTCTCCTCGACGATTGCCTGGATCGCCCGCTGGGCGTCGAACCGCAGAGTGGGAAGCACCACGACGGACCCGCCGAGGAGGAGGGCGTTGATCACCGTGGTCAGCGCCGTCCCGTGCATGTAGGGCGACAGGGCGAGGGCGACGATGGGGCGCGCCTCGGGGTCCGTCGCCATCCGGACGACGTCGTCCGTCGACTCCGGCAGCGGCAGGCCGGCGCTCACGTAGGCGTTGTACAGCTGCATCGCGAGCATCTGGCGGGTGCTCCACACCGCGGCCTTCGGTGCCCCGGTGGTGCCGCCGGTGTACATGAAGAAGTCGCCGTCGACCGGATCCTCGTAGGGCAGTGGCTCGCGGGCCGCATGCTCCTCGAAGTCGAGCGCGCCGGGCAGCAGGGGGGCGCCCTGCACATCCTGGACCTGCAGCAGCGTCACGGGACGGCCCACCTGCCCGACCGCGTCGGCGACGACCTCGGCAAGGGACGCCGGGTAGAGCAGGACCGACGAATCGGAGTCGTCGAGGAGCGCGGCGATCTCGTGCGCCCGGTAGCGGAAGTTGAGGGAGACCGGGACGACGCCGGTGCGGAGGCAGCCGGCGAAGGTGATCAGCCACTCGGGCCTGTTGTAGAGCAGGATCGACACCTTGTCGTCCCGGTGCACGCCCAGCTCGCGGAGCAGCGCGGCCACGCGAGCTGCCGCCTCGTCGAACTGCGCGAAGCTCAGCCGCTCGCCGCCGACGGTGATCACGGCAGGACGGTCGGGTGCTGTGAGGGCGATCCGGTGCCACAGATCCGCGTAGTGCCCCTCCATGCTCACTCCAGCGGCGCGAAGGTCGGGCCGGACGGCTGCGCCAGTGGTGCGAGCTCGCTGTCCCACACCTGCTGGATCCCCTCGGGGGTCCAGCCGCCGTCGGAGTCGCGCGTTTCGAGCACCGTCGGGTGCGCGTACAGGGTGAGCCTGTCGCCGCCGAGTCCGATCGCCTGGCCGGTGACCCCGGCCGACGCGTCGGAGACCAGCCACACGACGAGCGGCGCCACGTCGTCGGGGGAGCCGAGCGCGTGCTCGCGGCGGATCACCTGGGGCAGGGCCTCGCCCTGCTGGAACTTCTCCCAGGCGTCCTGGTAGATCGGCATGCTGCCGGTCATGGCCGTCATGGCGGTCGGGATGATGGCGTTGGCGGTGACGTCCGCTCGGGCGAGTTCGAGGGACCAGGTCCTCGCCATCGCGACGATGCCCGCCTTGCAGGCGGAGTAGGCGGTCTGGCCGAAGTTGCCGAACTGGCCGGCGGGGGAGCCGACGAGGATGATGCGCCCGCCCTCGCCCGCCTCCCGGAAGTGCTGGGCGGCGGCCCGGCCACAGGTGAACGCACCCCGCAGGTGGGTCTGGACGACGATGTCGAACTCGTCGTCGCTGGCCTTCCACATCACGCGGTCGCGCAGGACGCCCGCGTTGGCGATCATCGCGTCGAGGCGGCCGAACTCGTCGACCGCTGTGCGCACCAGGGTGTCGGCGGTCTCGGCGGAGCCGACGGCCGCGACGACGACCGCCGCGCGGCCGCCCGCCTCGCGGACGAGCGCCGCGGTCTCCTCTGCGGCCTCGGCGTCGACGTCGTTGACGACGACCGCCGCACCGGCGCGAGCCAGCGCGACGGAGTAGGAGCGGCCGAGTCCCCGACCGCTGCCCGTGACGACCGCGACCTTGCCGGCCAGGTCTACGCCGCTCACGAGTAGTACCTCAGCACCATGTCGGCGACGCAGGCCGGCTTGGTGCCGCCCTCGATCTCGAAGGTGACCCGCGGGTGCACCTGGAAGCCGCCCGGGATCTCGTCCACCTTGAGGATCTCGCCGCGCACCCGGATCCGGGAGCCGACGGGGACCGGCGCGGGGAAGCGCAGGCGATCGAGGCCGTAGTTGATGCCGACGCTCGCGCCGGTGACCTCGAACACCTCGGCCATGAGCGGCACCACGAGGCTGAGCGTGAGGTAGCCGTGGACGATGGTCCCGCCGAACGGTGTGGTCTTCGCGAACTCCTCATCCAGGTGGATGGGGTTGTGATCGCCGGAGAGATCCGCGAACGCTGTCACATCGCTCTGCTCGACGGTACGCCAGGACGAGGGGCCGAACGACGAGCCCGCCGTTTCGGGGAGCCGGTCGACGGGGGTGGTGAGACTAACCTCGGTATTAGACGTCATTCAGTTCACTCCTATGCGCCATTGCATTTACAATTCAGGCTACCTGAAACTAGACGCCGATGTCGAGAGAGGAGGGAAGCCCCGTGAGCGCGATCCGTGAGCCGGAGGGCTACCTCATCTACCTCATCAAGCAGGTGGAGTTGGGCGTGCGCCGGCCGCTCGAAGACCTCCTCGCGGACAAGGGGATCAGCACCCCCACGTACACCGCGCTCACTGTGCTGCGCCGCTGGCCGGGCATCACCTCGTCCGAGCTCGCGCGGCGCTCGTTCGTCCGTGCGCAGACGATGGCGGAGACGGTGAACGGCATGCTGGC
>DATCMN010000264.1:0-1577 GCA_036563405.1 Naasia sp.
GGGATCCGCTCCTCCGGGTCGCCGAGGAACCCGAGCCCGATGCCGGCGAAGCCGACCCCCGCGGGCACGTGCTCGAGGCCCTCGATGGGGCGCGCCCAGATCTCGCCCCGCACGCGGCGGACGATCTGCTCGCCCGTGCCGTCCGGCAGGGCGTCGGCGACCGCCGCGATGCCGGCACGGCCCGCCTCCTCGAGGATCCCCGCGCTCGTCTCACCGACGAGCTTCCAGCCGCCCTTCGGCGGCGAGATGCCCGCCCAGGTGACCGTGCTGACCTCGGTGGGCACCCCGACCGGCACGTAGCCGTCCGGCGTCGCCTCCCGCGCCCTCTCCAGACGCTCGAGCAACGACCGCATCGGCACCACGGCGTCGAACTCGACGGCGCCGCGGAGCGCGAAGGTCCGAAGGCCCAGCACCGTCGGCCCGCTGTCGAGCAGTCCCGACGGGTAGAGGATCGCCGTGTACGCGGCGAGGATCCCGGATCCGGCGATCAGGCGCACGGAACCGTCCTCGACACGCTGCGCGCGGCCGAGATAGGTGACCAGGTCGTCGACCGAGGGGCCGTCTACGAGCGTGAAGGTGCGACTCATCCGGCTGTCTAAACTAATCCACCGAACGCCAGGAGCCCGTCCGGCGAACCCGGGAGACCTCGTGACCGATCCCCTCGCCTCCCTGCTGGGCGCCCTCGACCTCACCGACACCGGCGCTCGGACGAGTGAGGACATCTACACGGGTCCGTCCGAGTGGAGTCCGCTGAAGCGCGTGTTCGGCGGTCAGGTGCTCGCCCAGTCGCTGATGGCGGCCGCCCGCACGACCCCCGGCGACCGGACCGTGCACTCGATGCACGCCTACTTCCTCCGCCCCGGCGACGTGCAGCACCCGATCACGTTCTCGGTGGACCGGATCCACGACGGCCGGTCGTTCTCGACGCGGCGCACGCAGGCCTACCAGCAGGGGCTGCCGATCCTGTCGATGATCGCGTCGTTCCAGGACGAGGATGCGGGCCTCGACCATCAGGCCGAGATGCCCGCCGGCATCCCCGACCCGGAGTCGGTGCCGAGCGACTCCGACGTGCTCGGCACCGTCGACCACCCGATCGCCAAGCACTGGGCGCACAGCCGCCCCTTCGACATGCGGCACGTCCCCTCGCCGATCTACTTTGCCGTGGAGGGCGAGCAGGTCGCCCATCAGGCGGTCTGGCTGAAGGCGACGGGACGGCTCCCCGACGAGCCGGCGCTCCACCGGGCGGCCCTCGCCTACGCGAGCGACTACTCGATCCTGGAGTCGATCCAGCGCCGGCACGGCATCTCCTGGATGACACCGGGCCTCAAGATGGCGAGCCTCGACCACGCGATGTGGTTCCACCGCTTCGCGCGCGTCGACGACTGGCTGCTCTACACCCAGGAGTCGCCGAGCGCGCAGGGCGGGCGCGGCCTCGCCCTGGGCCGGATCTACGACCGGGCCGGCCGCCTGATCGCAAGCGTCGCCCAAGAGGGCATGATCCGCGTCCCCGACGCGGACTGACAGGCACAGCCCGCGTTCGCGTCACGCGGTCCGAGCACCTGTCGCGCGGTGCGTAC
>DATCMN010000274.1:0-2807 GCA_036563405.1 Naasia sp.
ACCAGCAGAGCGCCCAGCAGGGCTCGCAGGTCCTCGACCAGTTCGGCCGCAACCTCACCCAGGCGGCGCGCGACGGCAAGCTGGACCCGGTCATCGGGCGCGAGAAGGAGATCGAGCGCGTGATGCAGATCCTGTCGCGCCGCTCCAAGAACAACCCGGTCCTGATCGGTGAGCCCGGCGTCGGCAAGACCGCGGTCGTCGAGGGCCTCGCCCAGGCGATCGTCCGCGGCGACGTCCCGGAGACGCTGAAGGACAAGCAGCTCTACACGCTCGACCTCGGCTCGCTGATCGCGGGCAGCCGCTACCGCGGTGACTTCGAGGAGCGCCTCAAGAAGGTGACGAAGGAGATCCGCACCCGCGGCGACATCATCACCTTCATCGACGAGATCCACACCCTGGTCGGTGCGGGTGCCGCCGAGGGCGCGATCGACGCGGCCAGCATCCTGAAGCCGCTGCTCGCCCGCGGTGAGCTGCAGACCATCGGCGCGACCACGCTCGACGAGTACCGCAAGCACTTCGAGAAGGACGCCGCGCTCGAGCGCCGGTTCCAGCCGATCCAGGTGAACGAGCCGTCGCTCCCGCACGCGATCAACATCCTCAAGGGGCTACGCGACCGCTACGAGGCGCACCACAAGGTGTCCATCACCGACGGCGCGATCGTCGCCGCGGCGAACCTCGCCGACCGCTACATCCAGGACCGGTTCCTGCCGGACAAGGCCATCGACCTGATCGACGAGGCCGGCGCACGCCTGCGCCTGTCGATCCTGTCGGCGCCGCCGGAGCTGCGCGAGTTCGACGAGAAGATCGCCGTGGTCCGCGCCGCCAAGGAGACCGCGATCGAGGACCAGGACTTCGAGAAGGCCGCTGGCCTGCGCGACGAGGAGAAGCAGCTCCTCGCCGAGCGCCTGCGCCTGGAGAAGAAGTGGAAGTCGGGCGATGTCGCGACGACCGCCGAGGTCGACGAGGGCCTGATCGCCGAGGTGCTCGCCCAGGCGACCGGCATCCCGGTGTTCAAGCTCACCGAGGAGGAGAGCTCGCGGCTCATCTTCATGGAGAAGGCGCTGCACGAGCGGGTCATCGGCCAGGAGGAGGCCATCTCGGTCCTCGCGAAGACGATCCGCCGCACGCGGGCCGGACTCAAGGACCCGAAGCGCCCCTCCGGCTCGTTCATCTTCGCCGGCCCCACCGGCGTCGGTAAGACCGAGCTGGCCAAGGCGCTCGCCGAGTTCCTCTTCGACGACGAGAACGCGCTCATCTCCCTCGACATGAGCGAGTACGGCGAGAAGCACACGGTCTCGCGGCTGTTCGGTGCCCCTCCCGGGTTCGTCGGCTTCGAGGAGGGCGGGCAGCTCACCGAGAAGGTGCGCCGCAAGCCGTTCAGCGTGGTCCTCTTCGACGAGATCGAGAAGGCGCACCCGGACATCTTCAACTCGCTCCTCCAGATCCTGGAGGAGGGTCGCCTGACCGACGGTCAGGGCCGGGTGGTCGACTTCAAGAACACCGTCATCATCATGACCACGAACCTCGGCGCGCGGGACATCGCGGGTGGCCCGGTGGGCTTCGTGGCCGAGGGCGAGTCGTCGACCGGCTACGACCGGATGCGGGCGAAGGTGACGGAGGAGCTGAAGAAGCACTTCAAGCCGGAGTTCCTCAACCGCGTGGACGAGACCATCGTGTTCCCGCAGCTCAGCAAGCCGGAGCTCATGCAGATCGTGGACCTGTTCATCAAGCGCCTCGGCGTGCGGATGCTGGACCGCGACCTCACGATCGAGCTCACCGAAGCGGCGAAGGGCCAGCTCATCAAGCTCGGGTTCGACCCGGCGCTCGGCGCGCGGCCCCTCCGCCGCGCGGTCCAGCACGAGGTCGAGGACAAGCTGAGCGAGAAGATCCTGCACGGCGAGCTGAACGCGGGCGACCACGTCCACGTCGACTTCGCGGACGGGGAGTTCGTCTTCACGACCACGAAGCGCGGCGAGATGGTGGGCGCGGGTGCGGCCCAGAGCGCGATCACCGCGGGCCCCGACATCGCGGCGACCGCCGGCTGACGCTCGGCAGCGATAGCACGCAAGCGGGGTCGACCTTCGGGTCGGCCCCGCTTCTGCATTCCCGGCCTCCCGCCCACGCCCGCCCACGAGCCACTCGCCCTCAACAGGCTGCGTCCCCCTCCAACAGGCTCAGGCATCGGTTTCCAGCCTGTTGAAGGGATTCCAGCCTGTTGAGCGCGAGAAGGCAGGCCCGGTTTGGCCGCGGATGCCGCGCCGACCAGAATGGCGGGATGTCCTCCGCCTTCGCCGTGCGGCCCGCGCGGACGCGGGACGTCCCCCGGATCGCGGAGCTCGTCGAGCCGCTCGTACAGCAACGGATCCTGCTCGGCAAGAACCTGGTCGCCTTCTACGAGTCGGTGCACGAGTTCGTGGTGGCCGTCGACGACGCGGGGGACCTGATCGGCTGCGGTGCCCTGCACGTGATGTGGGAGGACCTCGGCGAGGTCCGCACTCTCGCCGTCGCGCCCCAGCACCTGGGCCGAGGTGTGGGCTCGGCACTTCTCGCCCGGCTCGAGGAGGAGGCGCATGCGCTCGGCCTCAGCCGCCTGTTCTGCCTGACCTTCGAGACCCAGTTCTTCGGCCGGCACGGCTTCGAGGCGGTAGGGGAGGACCTCGTCGCCCCGGAGATCTACGCCGAGCTCGTCCGCTCCTCGGACGAGGGCGTGGCGGAGTTCCTGGATCTCGCCCGGGTGAAGCCGAACACCCTCGGCAACACCCGGATGGTGAAGCTCCTCTGAGAGTGGCGCGGCGCTGCGCGTCGCC
>DATCMN010000276.1:0-2050 GCA_036563405.1 Naasia sp.
GGCGACGGTCGAGTCGGGCGGCGGCACGACGACCGGCATCCCCGTGCCGGCGAAGGAGCTGAGCGGCTCGGCCGCGGCAGCCGGTTCCCGGTCGTCGTGACTCTCGGCGACTACTCCTACCGCTCCACCGTCACCCCGTACCGCGGGCGGATCATGCTGTCCCTCAGCGCCGAGAACCGGGAGGGGGCGGGTGTCGCCGCCGGAGACACCGTCACCGTCACCCTCGCGCCGGATGATGCCCCGCGCGTCACTGAGGTGCCCGACGACCTGCGTGCGGCGATCGACGGCGACGACGCCGCGAAGGCGTTCTTCGCGGGACTCGCGCCCAGTCATCAGAAGGCCTACGTGGTGTGGATCATCGACGCCAAGAAGGCCGAGACCCGCGCCGCTCGCGTCGAGAAGGCCGTCGAGATGCTGAAGGAGGGCCGCCGCAGGTAGCGACGACCCTCCTTGCGGATCCGAGCGCGGGCGTCAGCCGGCCAGCACGATCCGCTCATTCGGCACGCAGTGCGTCATCTCGAGGCCCGTGACGTCCCGCGGCCCGTTCGCGCCGAGGTTCGCGAGGCGAGCGAGCTCCTCCTCGTTCAGCGTCTGGGTGGGCAGCGGCGCCAGGTGGCGGACGTCGTCGACCCCGATCCCGATGCCGCCGCCGATGCGCAGCCCCAGCTCGTCGTCGACGAGCAGCAGATGCCACACCATCCGCTCCTGGACCGGACGGGCGGCCTGGCCGATCAGGGCCGTCAGGTTCGCAACGAGGTCGTCCTTCTCCCACTGCTCCATCAACTGGAACCGCTGCCCGGCCTGCAGGTAGTCGTTGGTCCGGGGGAGCCGCGCGCGCGTGAGGCGCCCCTCGATCAGCGGGCCTGTCTCCACGTGCCCGGGCTTCGGGGCCTCCGGCAATCCTCCGGTGATGCTCGGCTCGTAGTTGACGTGCGGGTTTTCGCCCGTCCCGTCCACGCGGTAGGACATCTGCCCGCCGCGCTGGTTGGTGTTGACCGGCGCCTTAGGGCTGTTCACCGGCAGCTGCAGGTAGTTGGGCCCCACCCGGTAGCGCTGGGTGTCGCTGTAGGAGAAGGTGCGCCCGACCAGCATCTTGTCGTCGGAGAAGTCGAGCCCGTCGACGAGCACGCCGGTGCCGAACGCGAGCTGCTCGTTCTCGTTGTGGTGATCGGTGACGTTGCGGTTCAGCACCATCGTGCCGACGACTTTGGGCGGGAACTCGTTCTCCGGCCACACCTTGGTGTCGTCGAGCGGGTCGAAGTCGAGCTCGGGGTGCTCGTCGTCGCTCATCAGCTGCACGCGCAGCTCCCACTCGGGGTAGTCACCCGCCTCGATCGCATCGTAGAGGTCCTTCGACGCGTGCCCGAGGTCGGAGCCCTGGATCACGGCGGCGTCGGCCTCGGTCAGGCTCTGGACGCCGGCCTTCGGGATCCAGTGGTACTTCACGAGCACGGATTCCCCGGCAGCGTTGACCCACTTGTAGGTGTTCACACCGAACCCCTGCTGGGTGCGGTAGTTGGCGGGGATGCCGCGCGGGCTGAAGAGGTTGACCAGCATGTGCATCGACTCGGGCGTCTGGCTCATGAAGTCGAAGATACGGGCGGCCTCCTGACGGAACGTCACCGGGTCCGGCTTCAGGGCGTGGATCACGTCCGGGAACTTGATCGCGTCGCGGATGAAGAAGACGCCGAGGTTGTTGCCCACGAGGTCCCAGTTGCCGTCCTCGGTGTAGAACTTGACCGCGAAGCCGCGGGGGTCGCGGGCTGCCTCGCTGGAGTCGCGGCCGCCGATGACTGTCGAGAAGCGGATCGCGAGGTCGGTACGCTTGCCGGCCTCCGAGAACAGCTTGGCGCGGGTGTACTTCTCGATCGGCTCGTCGCCCCAACTGCCGGTCGCCTCGAAGTAGCCGAACGCGACGGCGCCGCGGGCGTGCACAACCCGCTCCGGGATCCGCTCCCGGTCGAAGTGGGAGATCTTCTCGAGGAAGTGGTAGTTCTCCAGGGTCGCAGGACCGCGCGCCCCGACGGTGCGCTGGTTCTGGTTGTCGTAG
>DATCMN010000277.1:0-2997 GCA_036563405.1 Naasia sp.
GGCGACGGAGGACGTGACGCTGTCCGGCACGGTGTGCACCCAGTCGACCCAGGCGCGCAGGGCATCCTCGATGTGCGCGGTGTCGAAGAACAGTCCGCCGCCGTACAGCCGGGTGAGAGGGACGAGCTCGAGGTCCATCTCCACGACGATGCCGAGCCCGCCCTTGCCGCCGCGCAGCGCCCAGAACAGGTCCGGGTTCTCCTCCGCGGTCGCCCGCACGACGCGGCCGTCGGCCGTGACGATGGTGAAGCCGCGGACCCAGTCCGCCGTGAAGCCGTACGTGCGCGACAGCGGGCCGAGCCCGCCGCCGAGGGTGTAGCCGATCGCTCCCACGTTTGTGGAGGAGCCGGTGATGGGGGTGAGGCCGTAGCGGGCGGCCGCCTCCACGACGGCGCCCCAGCGGGTGCCGGCGCTGATCGAGGCGATCCGGCTGCCGCGCTCGACGCTGACCCCCGTCATCCTCTTGGTGGAGACGAGGAGGCCCGAGGTGATGGGGGCGAACGCCCCGTGGCCCGTCGCCTGCACGAAAACGGGGAGCTCATGGGCCGCGGCGAAGCGCACGGCCTCGACCACGTCGGCGGTGGAGCGCGCACCCACCACGATGTCGGGATCGTGCACTATCGCGGTGTTGAAGCAGGCGACTTCCTCGCCGCCGCCGTCGTTCCCGCGGGCGTAGACGACGCCGGATACGACGGCGCGCAGGTCGGCGACCTCCTCCAATGTGATAGGGGCCGCCATACCCGAAGGTTAGCGAACGCGTGCGAGCGTTCCCCTCTTTCGGGGGGTGATTCTTACGCCCCCGGCAGGCTCTCCAGCGCTGCGCGGGCGGCGTTCGCCCCGGCGATGCCGCTCACTGCACCCCCACGACGCGCGCCGGAGCCGCAGAGCAGCACCCGCGGAGCGGAGGTCGCGACTCCCCAGCGCTCCGCCGGCGTGACGAGCTCCTCGGCATCCTCCGCGAACGGCCAGGCGAGGTCGCCGTGGAAGATGCTGCCCCCGGGCAGGCGGAGCTCGCGCTCCAGATCGAGCGTCGTGCGGGTCTCGATGCAGGGCCGCCCGTCGGCATCCGGCAGCAGCAGCGGCTCCAGGTCCTCGCCGAGTGCGTCCTGCAGGCTCGCGAGCGCGCGCCGCTGCAGGTCCGCCCGCAGCGCATCGGGGTCGGCGCCCGCGGTCAGCCGGTGCGGCGTCTGCAGGCCGAACAGGGTGAGAGTGTGCGCTCCGGTGGCGGCGAGCTCCGGGGAGAGGATGCTCGGATCGCTCAGGGTGTGGCAGTACACCTCGACGGGCAGCGGATCCGGCCAGCGCCCGGCGGACGCCTCGGTGTGCGCGCCGACGAGCTCGGCCATGCCCTCGTGCACGTGCAGGGTGCCCGCGAAGGCGTCCTCCGGCCGGACGGCGGCATCGCGGAGCCGGGGGAGACGGCGGAGGACGACGTTCACCTTCACCTGCGCGCCCTCGGCGGCGACGCTCGCACCGCTCGCACCGCCGGACGCGCCCGCGCCGCCTGCGGCGAGGAGCTCGTCGAGGACGGCGGGCGCCACGCCCGCGAGCACGAGGTCTGCCACGTCGCGGTGCTCGCCCGTCGCGTCGCGCCACTCGACCTCGCCGTCCGGGGTGATGGCCGTCACGTCGGCGCCCGTCACCAGCCGCGCTCCGGCGGCGCGGGCGGCGTCCGCCAGCGCTCCGCTGACGGCGCCCATCCCGCCCACCGGCACCCGCCACGGGCCGCCCATCACGTGGTACAGGAAGCAGCAAGTGGTGAGCAGGTCAGGGTCGTCGAGGCCGCCGAAGGTGCCGATCAGGCCGTCGGTGAACAGGGTGCCCGCCACGAGGTCGGATGTGAAGCGCTCGGCCAGCACGGCACCGATCGGCGACTCGATCAGCTCCGCCCACAGCCGGTCGTCGCCGACCCGGCGGCGGAGCTCGCTGCGCACGGGCAGGGGCTCGAGCACCGTCGGGAAGATCCGCTCGGCGAGGAGGTCCGTCTCGGCGGCGAGCCGCTCCCACGCCGTCAGGTCGGCGCCCGCCCCGATCCGATCGAGCGACTCGGCGACCGACGACGGCCCGAGGAGGAGCCCGGACCCGCCCGCCGGATCCGCACTGTAGGAGGACACCCGCCGCGGCAGCAGCCGGATCGGAAGGCGGAGGTCGCCGATGATCTGCTGCGGGAGCAGGCTCACCAGGTAGGAGTAGCGGGACAGCCGCGCGTCAACGCCGGCGAAGGGCCGTTCCGAGACCGCCGCGCCTCCCAGGTGCTCGTTCCGCTCGAGGACTGTCACCTGGACACCCGCCCGGGCGAGGTAGGCGGCGGAGACGAGGGCGTTGTGCCCGCCGCCGACGATCAGGACGGAGCCGCGGGGGGAAGCCACGGGGTCAGCCTACGGACCGGCGGGAGCGCCGCCTAAGCTTCGACCATGGCGGATCCGGCCGGGGGCGGGCTCGAGGAGCGGTCGGTCGAGCTCGTGCGCACATGGCTGGAGCGCAGCCGGAGCGTGCCGACGAGTGCGTCCGCACGGCGGCTCGCGGGCGTGCTGTCCGATCCGAACGGGCTGCCATTCACCCTCGGCTTCATCGACGGCGTGGTCCGGCCGGAGGATCTGGCGGTCGCGGCGCGCAACCTCCGTCGGCTCGGACCCCTGGTGCCCCGGTTCCTGCCCTGGTATCAGAGGGCCGCCGTACGCCTCGGCGGGCTCGTCGCGCCCGTGCTCCCCCTCGCCGTGGTGCCGCCCGCCCGCATCGTCCTGCGCCGGATGGTCGGCCACCTGATCCTCGACGCGTCGCCGCAGCGGTTGGGCAGGGAGATCGCCTCCCTGCGCGAGAAGGGCGTGCGCCTCAACCTCAACCTGCTGGGGGAGGCCGTGCTCGGCGAGCACGAGGCCGACCGCCGGCTCGCGGGGACTCGGCGCCTCCTCGCCCGGGACGACGTGGACTACGTCTCGGTGAAGGTGTCCGCCATCGCCAACGGCCTCGACATGTGGGCGTTCGACGAGACGGTCG
>DATCMN010000280.1:0-13040 GCA_036563405.1 Naasia sp.
GAGCCGCGGCGAACAGTGCGACGACCGCGTCGGACGCCTCCTGCCGCAGCAGGGGATCCCAAGTGTGCGCGACGGGCACCGACACCAGATCGGCGGGCACGTAGTCCGCGGGATTCAGCGGGCGTGAACGGTTGGCGACCACCCAGATGCTGACTGGATCGTCGATGGAGCGCGCCGCCCGGTCGAAGGTCGGCGTCGGCGTCGGGGTGGGCGTCGGGGTGGGTGACGGCGTCTCCGACAGCGTGCGGGGAGGCTCGGACGGCGTAGGACCGGCGGCCGGCTGAGCGCCTGCACAGCCCGCCAGCAGCAGAGCGGACATCGCGAGGAGCACGAGCGAGCGGCGGGCCACGGGTCGAGGCTACGCCCGCCGGACCGGGCCGCCGCCCCGAGCGCGCCGATTCGGGGGTTCTCCGGGAAGACCATGGGAACGCCCTGAGAGCGCTCCCAAATTGTCGTTGACATCCCGGGCCGGGCGGCTCTACGCTCGCTCCAATTCCTTGGGAGCGCTCTCATGCATTCTCATGAGAGCGCTCTCAGGAGCAGCAACCCACGCACACAAGGGAGTGATCCGTGACGTATTCACGTCGAACCAGAGCTGCAGCGGCCGTCGCCGGCGCAGCGTCCATCGCCCTCCTCGCCGCCGGCTGCGCGCCGGCCGGCGGCAGCGGAGGCTCCGAATCGGGCGAGCAGATCGAACTGACCATCACCACGTTCGGCACGATGGGCTTCGAGGAGCTCTACACGCAGTTCGAGGACGAGAACCCGGGCGTCAAAATCGTCGCCAACAACATCGACACGGGCGGCAACGCGCGCACCGACGCGTTCACCAAGCTCGGGGCCGGTAGCGGCCTGTCCGACGTCGTGGCGATCGAGGAAGGCTGGCTCGGCCAGATCATGGAGGTGTCCGACCAGTTCGTGGACCTGCGCGACCACGGCATCGAGGACCGCAAGGACGACTGGGTGCCCTGGAAGTACGAGCAGGCCACGGATGCCGAGGGCCGCGTCATCGGCTACGGCACCGACATCGGCCCGGAAGGCATCTGCTTCAACGGCCCCGCGCTCGAGGCCGCGGGCCTGCCGAGTGACCGGGAGGGCTTCGCCGAGTTCATCGGCGGCGCGGACGCGACCTGGGAGTCCTACTTCGCCGCGGGCAAGCAGTACCAGGAGGCCACCGGCAAGGCCTGGTACGACCACTCCGGCTTCGTCTGGAACGCCATGGTGAACCAGCTCGACGAGGGCTACTACACCGCGGACGGCGAACTGAACGTCGAGGGCAACGCGGAGCTCGAGGAGCGCTTCGGCTGGCTCTCCGACGCCGTCGGCAACGACCTGTCCGCGGCGCAGAGCGCCTGGGACTGGAACAAGGGCAAGAGCTTCGTCGACGGCACCTTCGCCACGTTCATGTGCCCCGGCTGGATGCTCGGCGTCATGAAGGGCAAGATCGAGCAGGGCGGCGGCGACGCCTCCACCGGCTGGGACTTCGCCGATGTCTTCCCGGGTGGTCCGGCCAACTGGGGCGGCTCGTTCCTCTCCGTGTCCGCGACCTCGAAGCACCCGGAGGAGGCCGCGGCCCTCGCGTCCTTCATCACGGAGCCGGAGAACCAGGTGACCGCGTTCAACGCGGCCGGACCGTTCCCCAGCACCGTCGGGGCCCAGGAGGAGCTCGCCTCGGCCGGCAGCGGCGATGAGTTCTTCAACGGCGCACCGACCGGTCAGATCCTCGCCGCTCGCGCCGAAGGAGTGGTGGCCCAGTTCAAGGGCCCCCAGGACTCGGTGATCCAGGAGAACGTCTTCGGACCCGCGCTCCAGTCGCTCGACCGCGGCGAGCTCGACGGGCCCGGAGCCTGGGCGAAGGCGATCGATCTGCTGAACCAGCTCGTCGAGCAGTAGCAGTTCCATCAGGGGGCTCCCGGACACGGTTCGGGAGCCCCCCTCCTCGAAAGGCGTCGACGATGACATCCACTCTGCCCCGCCCGGCCGCACCGGCCACCGACCCGGAGGCGCCACGCCCCCCGCGCGGCCGCACCGACCTCACCTTCCGGCAGCGTCTCAGCCGGTTCGACGTCAAGGCGTCGCCCTACCTCTACATCTCCCCGTTCTTCCTCACCTTCGGCCTCATCGGCCTCTTCCCCCTCGTCTACACGTTCGTCGTATCGATGTACGACTGGCAGCTGCTGCAGGGTCAGGGCGAGTTCGTCGGCTTCGAGAACTTCGCGAACGTCCTCCAGGACCCGTTCTTCTGGAACTCGATCTTCAACACCTTCAGCATCTTCCTGCTCTCCTCGATCCCCCAGATCGCGGTCGCCCTCGTCATCGCCGCCGTCCTCGACCAGAACATCAAGGCCAAGACCTTCTGGCGGATGAGCGTGCTGCTGCCCTACGTCGTCGCCCCCGTCGCGGTGGCGCTGATCTTCTCCGACATGTTCGGTGAGCAGTCGGGTCTCGTGAACAACCTGCTCGGCCTGATCGGCATCGACCCGGTGCAGTGGAAGCACGACACCCTGGCCAGCCACTTCGCGATCGCCACCATGGTCAACTGGCGCTGGACGGGCTACAACGCCCTCATCCTGCTCGCGGCCATGCAGGCGATCCCGCGCGACCTGTACGAGTCGGCCGCCCTCGACGGTGCCGGCGGCGTCCGCCGGTTCTTCTCCATCACCGTGCCGAGCATCCGCCCCACGCTGATCTTCGTCATCATCACCGCGACCATCGGCGGACTGCAGATCTTCGCCGAGCCCAAGCTCTTCGACGTCACCAGCGCCGGCGGCATCGGCGGCTTCGACAGGCAGTTCCAGACCACGGTGCTCTACCTGTGGGAGATGGCGTTCTTCCGGGGGAACTTCGGCGAGGCGGCGGCCATCGCCTGGCTGCTGTTCCTGCTCATCGTGCTCATCGGCCTGATCAACTTCCTGCTGTCACGGCGGATCGCGACCGCCGAGACGCGGATCGACAAGAAGCGGACGGCGCGGCGTCTGCGGGCACACGCCGACCGCGCGTCTCAGGGACTCGTCGGCGAAGGCGCCGGCGTCGAGGAACGAGGGAACCGATGACCGCACCCGCCCAGACCCGGATCTTCCCCGTCCGGCGGCAGTCGCCGCTCCCGAAGCGCGGCGGCCGCCTCGGCAGGCCGGGCTTCCTCGCCTACGGCCTGCTGACCGCCGTGCTGCTCGGCAGCGCCTACCCGCTGTGGTGGTCGGTGGTCCTCGGCAGCGGCACCAACGCGACGCGCAGCGAGACGCTCCCCCTCCTGCCGGGAGGCAACTTCTTCGCCAATGCCGCGAAGGTGTTCGATGCCATCCCGTTCTGGACGGCGCTCGGCAACAGCCTGCTCGTGTCCAGCATCATCACGCTGTCCGTCGTCACGTTCTCGACGCTCGCCGGCTACGCCTTCGCGAAGCTGCGCTTCCGCGGCCGGAACGGCCTCATGGTATTCGTCGTGGCGACGATGGCCATCCCGACGCAGCTCGGGATCATCCCGCTCTTCATCATGATGAAGCAGCTCGGCTGGACCGGGACGCTCGGCGCGGTGATCGTGCCGACCCTGGTGACGGCGTTCGGGGTGTTCTTCATGCGCCAGTACCTGGTCGACGTGATCCCGGACGAGCTGATCGAGGCGGCGCGCGTCGACGGCGCGAACCAGATCCGCACCTTCTTCCACGTGGCGGTGCCGGCCGCGCGGCCCGCGATGGCGATCCTCGCGCTCTTCACCTTCATGATGGCGTGGACCGACTTCCTGTGGCCGCTCATCGTGCTGAGCCCCACGAACCCCACCCTGCAGACGGCGCTCGCGCAGCTGCAGTCCGGCTACTACGTGGACTACTCGGTGGTGCTGACGGGTGCCGTGCTGTCGGTCGTGCCGCTGCTCGTGCTGTTCGTGCTGGCGGGCCGTCAGCTCGTGGCCGGCATCATGCAGGGCGCGGTGAAGGGCTGATGCCGGGCGATCCGCCCCTGGCGTCGCCGCCTAGACTGCAGACTGCAACGGAGCGGAGGAGGCGGTCGTGAGCACCGATCTCAGCCACGCCGCGCCCACGCTGGAGCAGGTGGCGGCCCTCGCCGGGGTGTCCCGCTCGACGGTGAGCCGCGTCGTGAACAAGTCGCCGCACGTCACCGACGAAGCCGCGGCGGCCGTCAAGCAGGCCATCGAGACTCTCGGCTACGTGCCCAACCGGGCCGCGCGCTCCCTCGCGAGCCGCAAGACGCACGTCGTGGCCCTGGTGGTCCCGGAGTCGACGGCCAAGGTGTTCGCCGACCCGTTCTTCGCCTCCGTGGTGCAGGGGGTCGCTCTGCAGCTGGCGGACACCGAGTACACGCTCAACATGGTCATCGCGTCGGAGGCCAGCCCGGAGAAGACCCGGCGCTACCTCACCGGTGGGAACGTGGACGGCGCCCTCGTGGTGTCGCACCACACGGGCGACCACTCCTACGCACGAATCGGCCAGACGCTGCCCGTGGTGTTCGGCGGCCGGCCGCTGAGCGACGAGGAGAGCGACAGCTTCTTCGTCGACGTCGACAACGTGGCGGGGGCGGAGACCGCGACCCAGCACCTGATCGACACCGGCTGCCGCCACCTCGCGATAGTCGCCGGACGGCAGGACATGCCGGCCGGCGTGGATCGCCTCGCCGGGTGGCGGGCCGCCGTCCGGCGCGCGGGGATCGACGACTCGCTGGTGGAGTCGGGCGACTTCTCGCCGCGGCACGGCGCCGACGCGATGCGGCGCCTCCTCGACCGCGGGCAGCCGATCGACGGCGTCTTCTGCTCCAACGACCAGATGGCGGCGGGCGCCATGTCGGTGCTGCGCGAGCGGGGCCTGCGGGTGCCGGAGGACGTGTCGCTGGTCGGCTTCGACGGCGACTACTTCTCCGAGACGAGCAACCCGCCGCTGACGACGATCTCGCAGCCGGCGACCGGCCTCGGCCGCAAGATGGCCGAGGTCATGGTCGATCTCATCGAGGGGCGCGAGGTGGACAGGGTGACCGTGATGCCGACGCACCTCCTCGTCCGGGGCAGCACACGCCCCCTCGCGGGGTCGCAGCCGGCGCTCTAGGCTCTGCTCTCGAGAGCAAGGAGGCCTCGATGCCCGACACCGTCCGTCACGAGCCGAACCGCACCCGCTACGTCCTGGAGCGGGACGGCGAGGTGATCGGGCTCACCGACTACCGCGTCGTCCGGGACAAGATCGCGATCACGCACACCGAGATCGACCCGTCCCAGCGGCATCAGGGGCTCGGCGGCGTGATGGTGAAGGCCGTGCTCGACGACCTCCGCGCCACCACCGACCGCGCCATCATCCCGGCCTGCCCGTTCGTGGACGACTGGATCCGCCTCAATCCGCAGTACCGCGACCTGCTCGAGCGCGTCCCCGCTGCTCCGCCGGCAGCCGAGTAGGGCGATCGAATCGTCGACGCGCCTGCCCCCGTCGCTCACGGCACGCGCGCGAGCCACTCCGGGGTGAGGAACTTGGTCCGGGTGAGCTCCTCGGCGCGCGCCAGCTCCTCGGACGTGAGGTCGCCGGGCACCGCACCGTAGAGCGACGTGAAGGTCTGCTTCATGCGGTCGATGATCTCGGCCCGCGGGAGTCCCGTCTGGCTGCGCAGCGGGTCGACCCGCTTGGCGGCGCTCGTGGTCCCCTTGTCCGACAGCTTCTCGCGGCCGATGCGCAGCACCTGCACCATCTTGGCCCCGTCCATGTCGTAGCTCATGGTGACGTGGTGCAGGACGGCCCCGCCGCCGAGCCGCTTCTGGGCCGCCCCGCCGATCTTGCCCTTGGGGGAGGTGATGTCGTTCAGCGGCTGATAGAACGCGTCGATGCCGAGCGACTTGAGGGCGGTGATCACCCACTCGTCCAGGTAGGCGTACGACTCCGCGAAGCTCATGCCGCGGACGAGGTCGCCCGGTGCGTACAGCGAGTAGGTGACCGCGGTGCCGGCCTCGATGAACATCGCCCCGCCGCCGCTGATCCGGCGGACCACCTGGATGCCGTACTTGTCCGCGTTCTCGCGGTCCACCTCGTTCTTCAGCGACTGGAAGCTGCCGATGACGACGGCGGAGCTCGCCCACTCCCAGAATCGCAGCGTGGGCGGGCGGCGTCCGGCGCCCACCTCCTCGGTGAGGACCTCGTCGAGCGCGAGGTGCATCGCCGGTGCCAGCGGACCCGGGTGCAGCAGCTCCCACTCGTAGTCGCGCCAGCTCTTCGCGTTGCCGATGGAGCGGCGGATCGCAGTGGCGACGCCTTCCGGGCTGAAGCCGAGCAGCACGGCGTCGGCCGGCAGCGCGGCGCGGATGACGCCCGCCAGAGACTGGGCGTCCGAATCGACGGGCATGCCGTTGACGGCGGCGTCGATGTCGTCGAGAGCCGAGTCCGGCTCGAGGAAGAAGTCGCCGGCCAGCCGGAAGTTCGCGATCCGGCCGTCCACCTCGTCCAGGTCGACGACGACGAGCTTGCCCCCCGGGACCTTGTACTCACCGTGCACGGGGTTCCTCCTTCCCGGCGTCGGGCGCCGGCTTCGCCGCGCCGACCCGGTCGTCCAGCCAGGCGACCAGGTCGTCGAGGACCTCGTCGCGGTTGATCTCGTTGAACACCTCGTGCCGTGCGTCGTCGTAGATGACGGCCTCCACGTCGCGCATCCCGGATCGGCGCACATAGGCCTCCGCCAGCCGCTCGGCGCTGCGCGCTCCGCCGAGCGGGTCGTCGCTGCCCACCAGGATCAGCAGCGGAAGGTCGCGCGGCAGCTGCGCTCCTGGCCGCCCGAACAGTCGCAGCGCGTCAAGCACGCCGAACAGCCGCAGGAGCGGCACAACGGTGTTGAGCGGGTCGCTCACGAACGCGTCCGCGACCGCCGGGTCGCGGCTCAGCCACTCCATTCCGGTGGTGCCGAGGTGCCGGTGGCGGCGGTTCAGGCTCCCGCCGTTCATGGAGCCCGGCCAGCGGTAGACGGTGCCGGTGAAGACCACGGCGTCGAAGTCGGAGGGGTGCCTGTTGAGAGCGATCTGGCCCATCAGCGATCCCCAGCTGTGGCCGACGAAGACGAGCGGGACACCCGGGTGCTGCTCGCGGAGCAGGAGGGTCAGCTGCCGGATCGCGGCGATCGTGGCCCGCAGTCCCCCGACGCCGAGCCGGCCCTGCTTGGTGCGGTCACCGCCCCACTGCTTCAGGCCGGTCTGCCCGTGGCCCCGGTGATCGTCGGCCACTACCGAGTAGCCGGCTTCGTTCAGCCGCCGGGCGACATGCTCGTACCGGCGGGCGTGCTCACCGACACCGTGCGACAGCTGGACGACCGCCCGCGGGTTCTCGACGAGCCACTCGTGGTAGGTGATGACGACGCCGTAGTCGTCGGTGTACTCGGGCACGCGTCGATTATCCCGCGCCGGGCGGAGGTTTCCGCCCGGCCGACGGAGCCGGACGGCACGGCGGTCTCCTGCGCCTTCGCCCAGTCCGGCACACTGAGCGCATGGCGGAACTGAGGCGGTACACGAAGGACACGGCCGATGACCGACGGACCGCCGACTACCGGGTCGAGGACGACGGGAAGGTGAACCTGCCGGCGGCAAGTACTACGACTCGGCGCACGACCGCACCACCTACGAGCTGACGCTGGACGGATGGCCCCGTGTCTCAATCACCCGACTCGACGGCTGGCTGATCGCCGACGGGTGGCAGCGCATCGAGGTGGACGGAACGGTCGGCAGCTCTTCGCCGTCCGCCTGAGGCGCCCGGGCTGCGTCGCTACTCCGGCAGCCGTCGCGCCCGCCCGGCGAAGACGCCGACCGTCAGCTGGGCGATGGTCACCCCGAGGAGGACCGCGAGCGGCGCCGTCCACCCGCCCGTCGTCTCGTGCAGCAGCCCGAGCAGGATCGGGCCCGATGCGGCGAGCAGGTAGCCGACGGACTGCGCCATCCCCGACAGGGCGGCCGCCTGCTCGTGGTGGCGCGTGCGCAGTCCGAACATCGACAGTGCGGTGACGATCGACGCCCCGCCGCCCGCCCCGGCGAGCGCCGCCCACACCAGGGCGAACTCCGGCAGCACGAGCTCCCCCGCAAGGCCGACGAAGGCGACGCCCGCGGCACCCGCGATGAGCATCCGCTGATCCTTCAGCCGGTGGATCAGTGCCGCAGCGGCGACGTTGCCCACGATCCCGGAGATCTGCAGGACGAACTGATGCACGCCCGCCACCTCCGCGGAGATGCCCTGGGAGCGGTCTATGGTCGGCCACCAGGTGATGAGGGAGTAGTAGACGGTGGACTGGAGCCCCATGTAGAGCGTCACCTGCCAGCCGATGGCGGTCGACCACGGCGTTCGGAAGCGGGAGCCGGCGGGGCGCAGGAGCACCGGGCCCTCCAGCGGCTCGGTGCGGCGCTTCAGCTGGGGCAGGAACACGAGCAGCGCGATCACGGCGAGTCCCGCCCACATCCCGAGCGAGACGCGCCACCCTCCCGCGAACGCGGCGGCGACAGGCACGGCGACACCGGCGGCGACGGCCGCGAAGACGCTCTGGACCGAGGAGTACAGGCCGGTCACGGGACCGACCCGCGTGGGGAAGTCCCGCTTGATGAGTGCGGGCAGCAGCACGTTCACGAAGGCGATCGCGGCGCCGAGCAGTGCTGTGCCGATCCACACCGTGCCGGGGAGCGGGAGGCTGCGGCCGGCGATGGCGACTGCGAGGACCACGAGCATCCCGGCGATGGTCCGCTCGATGCCGAAGCGGCGGGCCACGAGAGGCGCGATCGGCGAGCAGACCGCGAACGCGATGACGGGGACGCTGACCAGCACCGAGGACGTGACGGCGTTGACGTCCAGCTCGGCGCGGATGTCCTCGAGCACCGGCCCGACCGAGGTGATGGCCGCCCGCAGGTTCGCCGCGGCGAGCAGGATCCCGAGGAGGATCAGCAGGCCGGGCCCCGCGAGCGCCCGGGCTTCCCTCGTCGTGCGGGCGGAAGCGCGAGGAGCCCCTGTCATGCTCGTCCCTCCACGACAGGACCGGACGGTTTCCGCGACCCCCGACCATCCTCGCCCACTTGGGTCCGCGCTGGGGATCGGCGGCCACGCCCCACGGGCGATCAGCCGCTCACCCCGCTGATCCCGCGGCCCGCGGCGCGGGCGAAAGCGCCTCGGCGCGGTAGGTATATCTACTGCGCCGAGGTCGTTCCACCCGCGCCGACCGGAGGGGGTTCCCCAGGCGGGGCGTCAGCTCTCGCGGGTGATCTCCACGGAGACGAACAGCTGCGAGCGGAACGGGCCGGCGTACACACCGCGGAGCGGGGCGACGTCCTTGTAGTCGCGGCCGCGCCCGACCAGCACGTGCCGGTCGCCGATCGGGATGTCGTTCGTCGGGTCCCAGCCGTGCCAGCTGCCACAGAACCACTCGACCCAGGCGTGCGACTCCCCGGTCACCGTCTCGCCGATCGCCGCGTCGGGCTTCGGATGCAGGTAGCCGGACACGTAGCGGGCGGGGATGCCCGCGGCACGCAGGGCGCCGATCGCGATGTGGGTGATGTCCTGGCAGACGCCCTTCCGAGTCTCCCAGGCCTCCCGCGCGGTCGAGCCGACGCCGGTCACGCCCTGCACGTACTCGACGCTCTCCGACACCCGACGGCAGATCTCGGCGCCGGCGGCGCACGGGTCGGCGGCGTCGTGGGTCACCGACCGGGCGAACTCGGCGAGGTCCTCGGCGGGCTCGGTGAGCGGGGTCTGGCCGGCCTGCTCCACGAACTGGACCTCGCGGGCAACTGCGGCCGGCAGCTCCTCCCAGGACACCGACGGGCCTCCGTGATCCCGGTCGCGCACCTCGACGAAGCTCGTGGCCGTGAGCGTCAGGTCGCGGTGCGGCGTGAGGATCTCGAACGACGTGACGCGGGTGCCCCAGTAGTCGATGTAGTGGTGCTGCGACGACATCGGCTGCACCTCGAGGTGCGAGTGCAGCACGAACTGGCCGTCCGAGCTCGAGGGCAGCATGCGCGCCTCGTTGTAGGAGGTCGTGACCTCGCCCTCGTAGTGGAAGCCGGTCTGGTGCCGGACCCGCAGCCGCTTCACAGCTCCCCCGTCCAGGACGGCGCGGCGTTGGTGGGGAAGTAGCGCTGCCGGATGGCCTCCGACGCCGCGCTCGTCACCTCCTGCACGCCCTCCATCTGCTGCGGCAGGTCGTCGAGGATCTCGCCGATCGGCCGGTACTCGAGCTGGCTGCGGATCTGCCCGAGCACGCGCTGCGCCTGATCCGAGACGCCCACCCGCTCGCTGCGCGGTTCCAGCTGGCGGAGGCACTCCTCGGCGCGGCTGACGGAGAAGAGGATGGAGCGCGGGAACAGCCGGTCGACGAGCAGGAACTCGGCCGCGTTCCGCGCCGACGGAACCCCGCGGTAGGTGCGGAGGTACGCCTCGTAGGCGCCGCAGGAGCGGAGGATCGTCGTCCAGCTGGGGCCGCTCGCCTCGGTCAGCGACCGCGTGGCGAGGAGCCGCGCCGTCATGTCGGCACGCTCCAGGCTGCGGCCCAGGGTGAAGAAGAGCCAGGCCTCGTCGCGGCTCGTGGACGACTCGATGATGCCCACGGCGAGCGCGGCGCGCTCGCGGACCCAGCCGAAGAACTCGTGGACCTTCTCGCTCGACACCCGCCGGGGCATGCGCGCCCGGGTGGTGTTGAGGCTCTCCCACAGCTCGGTGGACACGATCTCGCGGGCCCGCCGGGCGTTCTCGCGCGCCGCCCCCAGCGAGTAGGCGATGGAGGCCGGGTGCGTGCGGTCGACGGCGAGGATCCCGAGTACGTCCTGCCGACTGATCGGCCGGTCGTCCGGCGCCGAGCTGCCCATCACCGAGAGCAGGGCACGGCAGGCGGTGTCCTCCGGAGTCCACGGGTCCTCGAGCAGCAGCTGCAGGTGCACGTCGAGGATGCGCGCCGTCCCGTCGCTGCGCTCGATGTACCGGCCGATCCAGAAGAGGCTCTCGGCGATGCGGCTCAGCATGCCTGCTCCTCCCCTGCCCGCAAGCCGGGCCTGTCCGGACATTCCGAGTCGGCGTTCCGGCCCGGATCGACCGAATCGGCCCGGGCCACGGCCTGGCGGGCCTGCTGCTGCTGTTGCTGCTGGTCGCCGTAGGCGGGACGGTCGAGCGGCGAGTGGTCGGGGGCGTGCTCGCGGAGAACCGGGATCGACGCGGTGCCCGTCGCCTGGTCGGCGACCAGGTGCTGCACGCTCCGGTCGCGCGCGCCCCACGGGTCGCTGCCCACCACCCAGGTGTCCTTCGAGCCGCCGCCCTGGCTGGAGTTCACCACCAGCTCACCTTCGGGAAGCGCGACCCGGGTGAGCCCGCCGGGCAGCACCCAGACGTCCCGCCCGTCGTTGACCGCGAAGGGTCGCAGATCGGCGTGGCGGGGACGCATCCCGTCCTCGACGAGGGTCGGGATCGTCGACAGCTGGACGACGGGCTGCGCGATCCAGCCGCGGGGATCCTGCTGCAGCCGGACCCGCAGCTCGTCGAGCTCGCGTCGCGAGGCGGCCGGTCCGACGACCAGGCCCTTGCCGCCGGAGCTGTCGACGGGCTTCACCACCAGCTCGTCGAGCCGGTCGAGCACCTCTTCGAGGGCCCCCGCCTCCTCGAGCCGCCACGTCTGCACGTTCGGCAGCACCGCGTCCTCGCCCAGGTAGTAGCGGATGAGGTCGGGCAGGTAGGTGTAGACGAGCTTGTCGTCGGCGACGCCGTTGCCCACGGCGTTCGCGATGGTCACGTTGCCGAGCCGCGCAGCGGACAGGAGGCCGGGCGAGCCGAGCATGGAGTCGGCGCGGAACTGCAGGGGGTCGAGGAACTCGTCGTCGACCCGGCGGTAGATCACGTCGACGCGCGTAGGGCCGGCCGTGGTGCGCATGAAGACGCGGCCGCCGGAGCAGAACAGGTCCCGGCCCTCGACGAGCTCCACCCCCATCAGGCGGGCGAGGAGGGTGTGCTCGAAGTACGCCGAGTTGTACACGCCGGGGGTGAGCACCACGACATTCGGGTCCTCGATGCCCGCCGGGGCGCTCGCGCGCAGCGCCTGCAGCAGGCGGTTCGGGTAGTCGCCGACGGGCCGCACCCGCATGGAGACGAACAGCTCGGGCAGGGTCTGCGCCATCACGCGCCGGTTGGAGATCACGTAGCTGACGCCGCTCGGCACCCGCACGTTGTCCTCGAGCACGCGCCAGGCACCCGCCTCGTCGCGGATCAGGTCGATGCCGGAGACATGGATGCGCACGCCGTTCGCCGACTCGATCCCGGCCGCCTCCCGATGGAAGTTGGAGGAGGAGGTGAGCA
The DNA here is from genome assembly GCA_036563405.1 of Naasia sp. Lineage (GTDB taxonomy): Bacteria > Actinomycetota > Actinomycetes > Actinomycetales > Microbacteriaceae > Naasia. The sequence goes on from DATCMN010000280.1 coordinate 12,273, forward strand.
GCGACGCGGGGATGACGCCGTCCCGCACGGCGCGCTGGGGTCCGTACACGTCCTCGAGGAACGCCTCCAGCGCGCGCACGCGTTGCTTGACGCCCGCCTCCACTGTCGTCCACTCGTCCTGCGGGATGACGCGCGGAACGGCGTCCAGCGGGAAAGGCCGCTCCTCGCCCGCGAAGTCGAAGGTGACTCCCTGCGCGAGATAGCTGGAGGCGAGCGCCTCGGTGCGGCCCCGCAGCTCCTCCTGCGTCATGCGCGCGAGCGCGGAGTGGATCTCCCGATAGCCGCCGCGGATGTCGTCGCCGTCGAACATCTCGTCGAAGGCGGGACGGGGCGGCGCGGGCCGCGGGGCAGCCGGCGGGCTGCCGTAGCCGTCGAACAGGTCGCCCATGTACGGAGCCTACCCAGGCACACGTTGCCGGGGTGTTTCGCGCCGCCCCCTTGTGTACCATGTGGTCAGACCACATAAGGATGAGGATCGATGGCGGGCAGGGCGTGGGAGACGGTGATCGACCGCGTCGAGCGCGACCTCGCGAGCGGCGCCCTCCGCGTCGGCGACCACCTCCCGTCCGAGCGCACCCTCGCCGCCGACCTCGGAGTCGGGCGGTCCTCCGTCCGCGAGGCGGTCCGCGTCCTCGAGGTGCTCGGCCTCGTGCGCACGGCGACCGGATCCGGCCCGAGCGCTGGGGCGATCGTGGTGTCGAAGCCCGACGGCGCGATGAGCGTCCTGATGCGGCTCCAGGTCGCCGGGCGCGGGTTCGCCGTCGAGGA
>DATCMN010000288.1:0-1771 GCA_036563405.1 Naasia sp.
ATCTGCGAGACGGACTGCATCGACCACTTGATGTCGACCGGGACGCCCTCGATCTCGAGGTCCATCGGGAACGCCCGATCGAGCTCGAGCGCGGTCCGCAGCACGATCTCGAGTTTGGTGCCGACGTACGTCTTCTCGGTCTTCTCCAGCTGGTTGAAGCCCCAACCCCCGGTCCGGGGGCCGTCGGGCACTTCGTTCAGGGTCTTGCGGAGCGCGGCGCCGTAGAACGTCTCGGCGCCTCCTCTGACAGCCGCTCTGGACTCGAGCCAGGTTACGACCGCATCGAGCTCGTCATCGCTTCCGCCGTTGCCCGAGAGATCCGTCTTCGAGATGTCCTGGAACAGGCTCTCCATCGCGGCGCCAGGCTATGCGCGCGGTCAGGGTTCGTCGAGCCATTCCACGAGTGTTCGAGCGTTAGCCTGCGGCCCGCTTCAGCCGCGACTCGACGCCCGCGTGGCAAACGTTGCACAGCACCTCGAGGTTCTTCGGGTCGTTGACGTCCTCGGGCCGTGCTCGCTGCGGGTCGCGGTGGTGGACCTCGAGCTGCTTTTTGCCCCTTTGCGATCCGTCCGCCGGCCCCCAGCCGCAGTTCTCGCAGCGTTTCCCCGCTCCCAGCAGCACCGCGTCGCGCACCTTCGCCTTGATCCTCTCGTAAGCGGGCAGGCGGTCGAGCGTCTCGAGGATGTAGTCGGACGTCGCCAGCCCGACGCGCGTCTTGTCCTTGCCGCTCTGGACCTGCCAGCCCTCCTCTCGCAGCTCCCGGATGCGGCGAGCCACAGCGAGCTGCGGTGTGCGCGGGATGCCACGGCCGCGCGACTCGTTCTTCGGCAAGACGTACGCGAGGTCGTCGAGCGGCACGACCTCGCCCAGGCGTGCGCTGAGCAGCGCCAACAGGCGATTGTGCGGGGTGATCGTCCCCTTCTTGCGGTCGCGGATGTTCTTCTTGAGCCAGTAGTACGCCGTCGCCGGGATGTCCGGGTCAACGCTCTCAAGCCTGTAGGTCGTTTTGTCGCCCTTGCCCTCAACCGTGACCCGGAAATGGCCGTGCTCGGTCTCGAGCTCCCGCAGGCGACGCGACGTTCCGTTGTGAAGGCCGTTGACGAGGAGCAGCTCCTGCAACGAGACCTCCTCGCCGACGTGGGCCATGAGGTACGCGAGTAGCCGACGGTTCTGGCGGCCGGTCTTCCGGCTCTTTCGCACCAGCGACTGGTCGATGCAGTTCGGAAACGCCCGTCGCATGTGCTCGTCGACGAGGCGATCGACGTTGGGCAGCACGCTCTCGTCGGGCGGGCTCAACTCCGCGAGTCCGCGGATCAGGTCGTGAAGGGCCGCCGCGTCGGTGGCGAGCAACCGGAGGAGATCCGTCGCAGGCTGGGCAGGTGCCAGTCCGATCTCGATCAGCACCATGTTCAGCTCGGGGAGACTCGGAGGCCGCCGGTTCTCGCTCATCTACGGTCCAGGTCTTGATGACGCGCGCGGGCGAGCAACACCCGGACCAGGTTAGGAGCGTCCGCCGCCGGCTGCTCCGCTGGTTTCGATCGAGCGGCCGGGATTTTCCGTGGAGGCAGACGCGCGACCCCTGGGCGGTGCTGCTCGCCGAGCTGATGCTCCAACGGACCCGAGCGGACCTCGTACCGCGGATCTACGAGGAGGCGATGCGCCGGTACCCGACGGCGCGGGACTTCGCGGAGGCGCCGTGGGAGGAGCTCGAGCCGCTCCTGCGCCCCCTCGGCTACCACCACCGGAACGCGCGGCTTCCGCAGGCGGCTCG
>DATCMN010000305.1:0-6887 GCA_036563405.1 Naasia sp.
ATCTGCATCAGAACGCCTCGAAGTAGCAGGGGGACAGCTCGACGAGGACGGTCCCGGTGCCGGCCATCTGGACGGACAGGGGGACGGTCTCGCCGGGCGGGACGGCGGCGAAGTCCGCAGCGGTCAGCGCGGCGTAGGGGACGGGGGTCCCGTCGTCCCAGAGCACGACCCGCTCCCCGAAGTTGACCGTGAGGGTCCGGTTCTCGGGGATCTCGACTGCGCCAGCGACGACGGAGGATCCGACGCCGACGGAGAACCCGTCCACGGGCCCTCTGACGTGGGCGACCATCCAGGCCGGCACGTCCCCGGGGTTCGAGATCGCCGCCGTTGCCGCGGTGAACGACGACATCAGCTGCAGGACCGCGGTGGGCGACTCGGAGTCGGCGTCGGCGAAGAAGTCGACGTCGGTCTCGGCCTGCCCGAACTCACGCGTGATGAGCGGGCCACGCCACCAGGGGTCATCGGCGACGAGGGGCACCCGGATGAGTTCCCGGCCGGACGCGGAGGGGTCCTTCGCGAACAGGGCGGGGCCGGGCGTGAACCGGGCGCGCAGCTCCCGGTAGGAGCCGTCCGCCTGGTTGGTGACCCTCCACGTCCCGACGTGGCCGGGCCGGAGGGAGCGGACGAACCGGGTGCGGGCAGCGAGCCAGTCGGTCGGGCCGGTCCCTGCGATGACGGCGAAGAACGCGTCACGGGCGGGGATGCGGCCTCCGAGGTATCGCTGCCCGTGGCGGGTGGTGTGGGTGCGGACCCACTCGAGTTCCTCGGGCCAGGAGAGGCCCTCGACGGGCGGGTCGTTGGTGAGACGGAGAGAGGACGGGCCGTCCGGGGTCAGGTCGATGACCTCCCCGAACGCGCCCGTCCACTGGTGCCCGATTCCGCTCACGTCACACCCCGACCCGCTTCGTCCGTGCGCGGCGCCCGGCGCGGCGCTTGGCGCGCTGCACCTCGGCGACGAGCTTCCGTTCGTCCGTCACCTGGATGACGCCTCGGTTGATGAAGGGCGCGCCGGTGCCCTCCCAGTCGTCGCCGTCGACGGTCGGCGTGGGACGCCTGGTGGCCGCGACGACGGTGGAGACCTGCTCCATGCGGCCCGTGAGGACCGACACGTCGTAGCCGGACCCGAAGGCCTGCTGCATGATCGCGGGGCCGGCCTTCCCGAGTCGGCGCCAGCCGGGGCCCGCGAACGGTCCGCGCTTCGCTGGGGAGTTCGGGAAGAACCCGGCCGCGAAGTCGAGGACGCTCGAGACCGCGTCGCCGACCACGCCCGTCATGGAGAGGATGCCGTCGACGAGCCCCTGCACGATCGCCCTACCCGGTGCCCGCAGCCACTCGTTCGCCCCCGCGAGGAGGTCCGCGAGCCGTCCGGGTATCCCCTCGAACCAGGCCATCGCTGCCTGGATCTGCGTCGCGACGCCGGCGGCGAAGAGAGCGAGGTTCCGGATGCTGTCCTGGGTGAAGTGGGTCACCGCGGTTGTGGCGTCGAACAGCCATATGGCGATCGACCCAATCGGGCCCTGGATCCCCATGATCTTGTCCGCGAAGCCCTGCAACGTGAACTGGCCGTTCATGTATGCGTCGAACAGCTTCACGACGTTCGAGGCGCCGGAGACCCAGTCCGCGAGGAACTGGAACACGGGCTGCAGGAGAGTAAGCGCTCCGATCGTGGCCCCGACTGCCATCGGCAGCAGGATGCTCAGCTGATCGACCAGAGGCGGCAAAAGGGTCTGCGCGAGGAGGATCAGCGGAGGGACCAGCTCGAGAAGGGTCGGGATCAGGGGCACCAGCTGCGGGATGAGCGGCACCAGGGCCATCAGCAGGTCGGAGAAGCCCGCGACGATCATCGGGAGGTAGGGGCTGATCACGACGAGGGCGTCGCGGAGGGCGAACCCGATCACGTACCCCAGAGTCTGGAGCGCGGGCATGAGCTGGTCACGGACGACCGGAATCAGCGGCTCGAGGATCGCCTGGAAAAGAGCGAACCCGGGGAACAGCTGGGCGAGGTCGAGGGTGAGGGTCCCGTCCTTCAGCCCGGCGAGGATCTCCCGCACCCGTGCGAGTGCCGGCTCCACCACTCCCGTGAGTGCCCCACCGAACCGGTCCGCGAACGGGCCGACCACGGCGGAAGCCGCGTCGAACCCGAGGGTGATCGTGTCGAACAGGGACCGGAAGAGGGGGAAGATCGGCGTGAGCACCCGGGCGCCGAACCGCCGCGTGGAGGCGATCATGTTCGACCACGCACCAGCGACGGTGTCACCGAGGGCGAGGGCCGCGCCGCCGATGTTCTCCTCGATCGCGCGCCGGTACAGCTCCGAGTCGATCTTGCCCTCGGAGGCCATCTTCTTCAGCTCGACGACCGACACACCGGCGGCGTCCGCGAGCCACTTGTAGATCGGGAGACCCCGGTCCGCGAGCTGATTCAGGTCCTCCGCGTACACCGTCTGCGCGGTCGTGACCCGGTTGAGGATCTGCCCCATCTCGGACAGGGGCACCCCGGCGATCGCCGCGGCGTCCCCGGCGAGGCGGAGATACTTCTCGAGCTCCTGCCCGGGACGGATGCCGGCCGCGACCGCGCCGGCAGCGACGGTGGCAGCGTCGTCGAGCCCGTAGGCGGTGCCCTGCACGGAGGCAAGAGCGTTCGCGAGGATCGTGTCGACCGTGGCGGCGTCGTTCCCGAGACCGCGGAGCTTCGCCCGGGCCGTGTCGATCGCGGTCAGGCGGGAGAACCCGCCGACGAGCGCACCGCCGAGCACACCGACGACGGCAGCTCCGGCAGCGACCAGGCTGCCGCGGACTGCGGATGCAGCTGCCCCCGCGGTCGCGACGATAGCGCTCATGGCCGCGCCGAACGCGGTCCGCATTCCGACGCCGACAGTGCCGATGACGGCGGGGAGGCCGGAGAACGCGCGCCGGATGACGCCGGCGGAGCGGGCGGAGGCGGTGCCAGCGCCGGTCGACGCCACGGCGAGGCGGCCCTTCGCGTCGATCAGGATCTGCGAGGAGGCCCGGGTGACGCCCTGCGCGTGCGTGACCTGGCGGTGGGCGGCGGCGAGGCGCTCCTCCGCCCGGATGACGGCCGCAGAGTCGCGAGGGACCCGGCGGCGGGCCTCGGAGAGGGCGGCCTCGGCGACGCGCACCTTCCCGATCGCGTCTTGCTCACGGAGGCGGACGGCGGAGAGGGCACGGGAGGCGGCGGCGACGTCAGTGGTCAGCTTCCGGAGGGTCGCGGTGCCGACGTTGCGGGTCTCCGTGGAGAACGCCTGCCGGAAACCGCGCCCGGACGTTCCTCCGGCCTGGGTGAGGCCGGTGGTGAGGCGGCGGCCTCCCTCGCTGGTGGCGGTGTCGACCTCGCGGGTGACGGTGCGCCGGAACCCCTTGAAGGTAGGAACGATGGCGACCTGGCCGGATCCGACTTCTCCAGCCACGGGCCACCACCTCCGTCCGGTTCAGCGGTCGCGGAACGCGGACCGGGCTACGAGTTGGGCGCGCAGCGCCTCCAGTTCGGTCGGAGTGACCGGTGCCTCCTGTGGGGCCGGGTGGTGCCAGGGCTGCGGGATCTTGACGTCCTCCGCTCCCTCGCGGCGGTGCGTGTTGAGGTACGCCTCGAGGACGAACCCGGTGTGCAGGTCTGTGCGGGTCGTCGGGAACTCCCACCCCTGGAGGGCCATGGTGATGTGGGTATCCCAGCGGCGCTTCAGCTGCCCGATCAGGTCGATCGCCTCGCCGTAGGTGATCGAACGGCCGACCTCGGAGAGGGACAGGCCGAGGAAGTGGCGGAAGTCGAACCGCAGCTCGGCGCGGTGCTCCTCTACTTCTTCGAGGAGCGCCGCGCTTCCCCCAGGCGGGCCTCGTTCTTCTCCTGCCAGGCCTGGAAGTAGACGGTGGCGAACTCCATCGTGTCGAGGACGTCGAGTTCGTCGAACTTGGCCGCGGTGTCGGCCTCGCCGAGGTTGTCGAGGAGGGCGAACAGCTGGTCGACCTCGTCGCCGGCGTCACGGATGGCGCGGAAGATTTTGGTCCGGAACCGGAGGGGGATCCGGATCTCTCCCTCGTCGGTCTGCCCGTAGAAGTGGTCGCCGACGACCATGTACTGCGGCTTGGGGGCCTTCTTCGCCGGGACCTCGTCGAATACGGGGACGGGGTCCGGCTGGACCTCCTCCTCCGGCTCAACGGCGGCTTCCAGGACGGGGGTGGGTGCGTTGCGGGCCATGCGTGGGCGCCTTTCGTGTGGGTGTGAGATGTGGGTGAACGGGTGAAACCCCGGGGTCGCGGCCACCCACTGCCGCGACCCCGGGTGTCTGTGGGGCTAGGCGGGCAGGATCAGCCACTCGCCGTAGTGCTCGTTGTTGAGGGACGGGTGACGGCGGATCTTGAACACGCAGTCGTAGCCGATGACCTCACCGCGGGTGGAGCGGTTCTCCTTCGCGGACTGCACCTGCCCGACCGCGACCCGGCGCCGGATCACCCCGTTCTTGAAGATCTCCTCCGTAAAGAACACGTACTCGGTGGAGTGCCCCCCGCCGTCGACGGTGATGTACCCGTTGACGTCGGCCGTCTTGCCGGTGACCAGCGAGCGGGTCAGCTCGTCGGTCTGGGCGAGACCGGCGGCGATGGTGACGTTCGCGAGTCCGGACGGGAGGGAGTAGCCGTCCTGCCAGAACTCGATCGGGTCGCCGGTGGCCTCACCGGTCCACTCGAAGCCGCCGTCGGTCTTGAGGAGGCCGACCTTCTTGAACGCGACCGGGAGGACGAAGTCCTCGGCGGCCCCGGCGGACGGGGTGGGGAGAGTCGTGTTCCCGGGCGCGAACCCGAGGAACCCGGTCACCGGTACGGCGACCGCTGTGATGTCGTTGCCGGCGGAGTCGGCCATTCTCAGCTCCTTGCGAGGGGAAGGGGTTGGTGACCCCGGCGCACGGTGCGAGCGGGGCGGTGTGGGAGTCTCTAGGCGAAGGGCACGCCGACGACGGCGAGCGTCGCGGTCTGGTACGTCCGGTACCCGGGCTGGTCCTCGCGGACGAGGTAGGGGCCGTTCTGCTCGAGGACGGCGGCCACCGGGTTCCCGGCCGCCACGGCGGGCATGCTCGGGACGAGGGCGTGCACGATCAATCCGAGCGCGATCGCGTCGGCCTTCATCTCGCAGAGGACGGACAGGCCGAGCTGTCGTTCGGCGGTGACGAGCGAAGTCGTCGGGCCGGAGTCGTCCCGGATCACGAGCATCGGGCCGGTGAGGGTCTCCGGTTCGACGTCGCCGACCTCGACCCCGTCCGTGATCGGCTCCGGCCGGGCGGCGAGCGCGGTCCGGAACCAGGCGGTCGCGAACGCGACCGGGTCGGCGTGGATGACGCTATCGGCCACGCTTCACCGCCTGCAGGGCGCGGGCGAGGGTCCCGTGCCGGGACTCGATGATCATCGACTTGTCGTCCGTCGCGACAACGAGCGCGACAGTGCGGAGCTTCCGGCGCCGGTGGACCTGCACCTTGATCTTCCCGACGTACTCGCCCGTGTCCACCGGCGCGTCGGCCTTCGCGCGCGCAGCGACTCGGTTCGCGGCGTCGACGACGAGCGCCTCAACGGCGGGGGAGCTGCCGAGCTCCTCGAAGAAGGCGTTGTTGAACTTCATCCGCGGGCCTCCTCGAGGGGCACCTCGACCACGGGCCGCCACCCGGTGAACGGGTTTGTGTCGCCGGACGGGATGACGTGGACGTAGCCGACGTACCCGTCCGGGGCGCGGACCCGGTCGCCGTCCCGGACGTCCGCGTCGGGCTGGCAGTAGAGGCTCTTGGCGGTGAGGATCTGCTGCCGGTTCCCGTCCCGGATCGACGCGGACGAGGCGGACGCGATGAACGCGTTCTGGAGCGTGACGGTGACCGCAGTCGACCAGGGGCCGGGGATGGTCCGCTGGGGGTTGTTGGGGTCCGGCACTTGCAGGCGGCGATCCCGCAGGACGGTCACCCCGTGCGGGAAGTCCACCGGTCAGGCGGCCGCGGGCGGCGTCGGGTCGGAGCGCGGCGGAGTGGTCGCGCGGCTGCGAGCACCGCGCGTCCGGGAGGAAGTCGCCGAGCTGCGGCGGCGGGTCGGCGTGGAGGCCGGTGCCGGGTCGCTCGTGTGCCGGTACCCGCGGGACAGGTAGTCATCGACCGCGTCGTCCGGGACGATCACGGTGATCCGGCCGTTCGTGATGGCAGCCATCAGAGGAGCTCCTCAGTAGGTCTCGGGCCAGAGGCGGGCGGTGAGGCCCGGAACGGGGAAGTGGCCGACCGGGGCGCGGTTCGACGCGTCGGCGACCGTGCAGAGGGCGCGGAGGGCGTCCGCGTCCTGCGGGGAGAACCAGGCGGCCGTGGTGTCGTAGTCGACGCCGGCGGGGCCGATCCGCTGGGACTTGATGTGCCGGGATCCCCGAGCGCCCACGTCCTTCGCGACCCGCTTGAGGATCGCGATCGCCGTAGCGCGCTCGGGGGAGTCCGCGGCGAGGTTGGAGAGGCAGGGGGCGATCGGGCGGGCGACCGCGAGCACATGCAGCGCGAGGTCCTCGTCGATGCCGGTCAGGTCGGCGGCTTCGATCATGCCGATCACCCCCTGCTCTCTACTTGCCGGTCGCCTTGGCGGCGGCCGGCTTCTCGGTGCCGGGCGTTCCCGGCGGGGTGGGTGCCGGCGCGGCCGGCGCGGTGTCGGCCGGAGCCGCCGGGGTGGCCGGAGCCGCCGGAGGGGTGGCCGGCGTCGAGCCGTCCTCCCCCGTGGCAGGCGCCGTGGCGGGCACCGCGGTCGGCTCGACGGCGACGGCCGCGACCGGCGCCTCCTCGACCAGGCCGACCTCGACCGCGTGGCGGACGCTCTCGACGAGGTACACGTTGTCGGGGATCAGCGCACCCTTGTACAGGTACCGCTCC
>DATCMN010000307.1:0-1749 GCA_036563405.1 Naasia sp.
CCCTGCTCGGTGCCGACGTCCTCCGCCTCGATCCGCCGGCGCTGCCGGAGCCGCCGTGGCAGCATCTCGACACGGGCATGGGGAAACGGTCAGCGCTGCTCGACCTCGCCTCCAGTAGGGGCGCCGAGCGCTTCGACCAGCTCCTCGCCACCGCGGACGTGGTCGTGACCGGCTACCGGCCGGGCGCCCTGGATCGCCTCGGTCTGGATCCGGCGGCGCTGGCCGCTCGCCGCCCCGGCCTCGTCGTCGCGCGACTGAGCGCTTGGGGATCCGGAGGGCCGCTGGGCGGCCGCCGCGGCTTCGACAGCATCGTGCAGGCGGCCTCCGGCATCGCCGACCGCTCTGGCGCCGACGGGAGGCCGGGCGCGCTGCCCGCGCAGGCCCTCGACCACTCCGCGGGGTACCTCCTCGCGGCGGGCATCCTGTCGGCGCTGACCGCGCGTGCGGGCGAGGGTGGCTCCTGGCTCGTCGAGACCTCGCTCGCCCGCATCGCGCAGGAGCTGCTCGCCGCCGCGCCGGGAGCGTCCGTCGAGCCGGTGCCGCTCGAGCCGACCACGCTGTCGCGCTCGACGCGGGGCGGCGCTCTCCGCTACGCCGCCCCGGCCATCGCGGGGCCGGGCATCCCCGCCGACTGGACGACGGTCGGCGACGGCTGGGGCGACGCGGAGGCCGCCTGGCGCACCACAGGCGACTCGGCAGGGGTCCGGACGGCGACGGCACGGCGGGGCTCCCGGAGCGGGGCGGGGAGTCTGCCTAGCCTGGCGGCGTGGCACGCAGACGACGACGCAGGAACCCGGCCGGGTGGCTGCTGACGCTGATCCTGCTCGTCGCCGCGGCCGCCTGGGCGCTCGGCGGCCTGCCCACCTCCACGGAGGCGTTCCCGCTGCCCTCCCTGCCCGCTCCCAGCGTGCCGGCACCGTCGCCGACGCCCGTTCCGTCCGGCGTGCCGGATGCGACCCTCCTCGCCACCGTCCAGGCGCTGCCCGCCGACGAGGGCCTCGCCCTCGGCTACGAGCGCGACGCGTTCGGCGCCGGGTGGAAGGACCCCGACCGCAACGGCTGCGACACGCGCAACGACATGCTCGCCCGCGACCTCAGCGCAGTGGTGTTCAAGGACGGCACCTCACAATGCGTCGTGCTCTCCGGCGTCCTCGACGACCCGTACACCGGCGCGATCATCGAGTTCCGGCGGGGCGAGGGCACGAGCGAGCTCGTCCAGATCGACCACGTCGTCCCGCTCGGCTGGGCATGGCGGCACAGCGCGGGCGCGTGGACCGCAGAGCAGCGGGTCGCGTTCGCGAACGACCCCGACAACCTGCTCGCGGTCGACGGCCCGGCCAACTCGTCCAAGTCGGACTCGGGCCCGGGGGAGTGGCTGCCGCCCGATGCGAGCTACCACTGCGACTACGCCCGCCGGTTCACCGCCGTCCTGGTCGAGTACGGGCTCGGCGTCGGTGCGGCAGACCGGGCTGCCTTGGAGGGCCTCGCCGTACGATGCGGCGGGTGAGCGCGCCCGTCCGCACCGGCCTCCGCCTCGACCGCCGGATGACCGACCGCATCGGCGGGGTCGACGTCGCGCGGGGCGTGGCGCTGCTCGGCATGTTCGTCGCCCACTTGCTGCCCGGCGAGGGCGAGACCCTCGCCGACGGGCGGTCGTCCGTGCTGTTCGCCACGCTCGCCGGAGTGTCACTGGGCCTGATGACGGGAGGCGCGAATCCCGCCCCACGAGGGGAGCGCGGCCCCCAGGCG
>DATCMN010000309.1:0-2017 GCA_036563405.1 Naasia sp.
CAACTCGGTGAGTTGACAGCCACTACTGCCATGTCGCGGGCTGATCCCGCGGGAGGGGCCGGAGCGCGGCTCACGTCACGTTGGCAGAAGACGCGAGCCGCGCTCCGAGTCTGCGTCGGCGGACACGCGGGCTCCGCGCCGGTTGAGCGGTTCGATCTCCGCAGCGTCGACGAAGGTGCGCGCGACTGTCGCGCCCGCCTCGTCGACCGCCCACACCAGCAGCCGGGCGGTGCCGACCGGCCCGGGCGGCGGCACCGTCACGACGGCCGCATCGCTGAGCGCGAACGGCTGCACCTCGACCTCCTCCGAGGAGGCGGCGGGAGCGGGCTCCGGCACGTCGGCGGGACGGCCGACAGTGGTCCACGCGGCCCGGATGCGCACCCGCAGCGGCGTCCGGCCGTGGTGGGACACGTGCACGGACAGCGGGAGAGGCGATGTGGGAACCGCGATGTCCGCGCCGGCGCGGGCGGGCACGAGGTCGAGGACAAGGACCGTGTCCGCGTGCACCTGCGCCGGGACCAGGCCGCCCCAGTCCTTCGGCCTGCGATCGGCGTCGAGGAGGCCCGCCATCTCGTGCTCCACATCGCACAGCTCCGTGTACACGTAGCCCGCGAAGCGGTCGTGCCGCCGCAGCTCCTGGGTCTGCCACCTGCTGTGCCAAGCGCGCTCGAGGCTCGTGAAGCCCTCGCCGTACTCGCTGTTGAGGATCGGCACACCGGTCCGGGGGAACGACGCGTCGCCGTACATGGACTTGTCGACGGTGAAGTCCGGCCCGAGGCGCACCGGGAACTCCTCCTGCTCGCCGGCAGCCATGGCCGCGAGCGCGCGCGCCCACTCGGCCGGGTCGGGCTCGTAGTAGTGCCAGTCGACGAGGTCGGTGCGGATGTGATTCCAGCCCGAGTTCTCCACGATGGGCCGCGACCTGTCGAGCGCGGCCAGCGCGTCGTAGGCGTGCGCGGCCGCTGCGGAGCGCTCCGGGCTCCCCGGGATGTCCCAGTCGAGGCCCCACTCCTCGTTGTACAGGCCCCACACGACGATCGACGGGTGTGAGCCGTCCCGCTCCACCATCGGCTGCAGCTGCGCCTCGAACGCGGCGGCCGCGTCCTCGGAGAAGCGGCTGGGTGCCGGCGGCTCGGCCCAGACGAGCATCCCCATCTGGTCGGCGCGGTGCAGCCAGAGCGGCTCCTCCAGCTTCAGATGCTTGCGCACGAGGTTGAAGCCGAGCTCGCGCGCGAGCTCCAGGTCCCGCACCAGGGCGTCGTCGTCCGGTGCGGTGAGGCCGGTGCCCGGCCAATAGCCCTGGTCGAGCACCCCGCGCAGGTACACCCGCTCGCCGTTGAGGTGGAGCTCCTCACCCTTGGCCTCGAACCGGCGCAGTCCGCCGGTGACGATGACGCGGTCGGCGGCCTCCCCGCCGCCCACGGTGAAGGTGAGGCGGTGCAGCTGCGGGTCGGTCGGCGACCAGAGGCGGGCATCCCGCGGGGCGATGAGGCCGTCGATCCGGCGGTCCGCATCCGCGACGAGTTCGACCTCCTCCCCCGTGCCGAGCGCCACGGTGACGAGCGCACCCGCCGGAGCGTCGCCTGCCAGGCGCCCGGTGATGGCGAAGGAGGTCAGGCTGTCCCCGCGGACGGCGATCGACTCCAGGTAGGTGCGGCCGCGCGCTTCGAGCCAGACCGGCTGCCAGATGCCGGAGGTGGGGGTGAAGGCGACGCCGTCGTAGTCGTCCCGCGGGATGGAGCGCTGCTTGCCGTGCGGGATCGCGCGCTTGTCGGCGGGCGCCTCCACGGCGACCTCCACGGTCACCCGCGCCCCGGCGGCGGCGGAATCGGTGATGTCGAACTCGAAGGAGTTCTGACCGCCGACGTGCTCGCCCACAGTGCGGCCGTCGATGGTGACGACGGCGCGGTGGTGGACGGCGCCGAAGCAGAGGACGACCCGGGCGCCGGCCCAGTCGTCCGGCACGTGGACCTCCCGGCGGTAGGTGGCGCGCTCCAGCCAGGTGCGCCGGATGCCG
>DATCMN010000311.1:0-4903 GCA_036563405.1 Naasia sp.
TCCTCGGAGTGGTGGGGCAGGGGCCGGGAGCGACGAACGCGCTCCTCGACCTGCTGCGCCAGTTCGCCCCGTCCGACGTCGTGCAGACGCTGTCCGGCCCCATCGAGGGCTTCGTCGACTCGCCCGCCGCGGGCTTCGCCCTCATCTCCGGCACGGTGCTGGCCATCTGGTCGGCCTCCGGCTACGTCGGCGCGTTCACGCGAGCAATGAACAGGATCTACGAGATCGACGAGGGCCGGCCGTTCTGGAAGCTCAAGCCGGTCCAGCTGCTCATCACCGTCATCGGCATCCTCCTGATCCTGATCCTCGCGGTGCTGCTGGTCGTGTCCGGCCCGATCGCGGAGGCGATCGGCGAGGCGATCGGCGTGGGCTCCACTTTCGTGACCGTCTGGGACATCGCCAAGTGGCCGGTGATCGCGTTCATCGTGGTCCTGATGGTCGCGATCCTCTACTACGGCACCCCCAACGTGAAGCAGCCGAAGTTCCGCTGGGTCAGCGTCGGTGCGCTCACCGCGATCGTCGTGCTCGTGATCGCCAGCGTGCTATTCGCCCTCTATGTCGCCAACTTCTCGGACTACTCCAAGAACTACGGCGCCCTCGCCGGCGTGGTCGTCTTCCTGCTGTGGCTCTGGATCGCGAACCTCGCGCTGCTGTTCGGCGCCGAGTTCGACGCGGAGCTCGAGCGCAGCCGGCAGCTGCAGGCCGGCATCGCGGCCGAGGAGGACATCCAGCTGCCCCCGCGCGACACGAAGAAGAGCGTGAAGGCCGCCGACAAGGAGGAGAAGGACATCGCGGACGGCAAGGCGATCCGCGAGCAGAACGCCCGCAAGAACCCCGACGCCGCCGACGAGTACCTGTCCGGCTCCTCGGACAAGTCGGACAAGTCCCGCCGGAAGTAGCAGCGCCGCTCGGCGCAGGAGAAACGACCTCGGCGCGGGTGTCCTACCACCCGCGCCGAGGTCGTTCCGTATGCGGCGACGACGGGCCGGCGGCGCTGCTGTCGGCGCTGCTGTCAGCGGCGTCGCCCAGACTGGGAGGATGCACCTCGTCCTCGCGCCGGCCGAGGACGGCATGGCGGTCACCCGGGTGGACGACGCGGGAGAGGCGCTGGGCCCTGCCCGGTCGGTGCGCGACTCGGAATTGGCCGCCCTCGTCGCGAGCGAGCCACCCACCGCCCGGTGGGTCTGGGAGGACTCCTCGGTCGCCTACGCCGCGCTGCTGCGCCTCGGCGTGCGCGTCGATCGCGCCCACGACCTGCGGCTCTGTCGCGCCATCCTTCGCCGGTCGGCCGCGACGGCAGGCAGCGAGGTGGCGTCGGGACCGCGGGACGCGCTCGACGACGAGCCGCCGCTCGCCGGTTCGGGCTCGGCGCAGACCCTGTTCGACTTCGGGCTGGAGGCGGCGTCCGTCGATCCCGTGACGGAACTGCGCCGCCAGCTGTCGGCCGTCGCAGGCGCGGCCGTGCCGGGGCGGATCCGGCTGCTGCTCGCCGCCGAGTCGGCGGGCGGTCTCGCCGCGGCGGAGATGAAGCACGTGGGCATCCCGTGGGACGCCACCCGGCACGATGCGTTCCTCACCGACCTGCTCGGCCCACGCCCGCCCGCGGGCGTGCGGCCCGCGAAGCTCGAGGAGCTCGCGCACCGGATCCGGGCGGGCCTCGACGCACCCTCGCTCAACCCCGATTCCCCTCAGGAGCTCCTCGCCGCGCTCCGCTCCGCGGGCCTGGCCGTGGAGAGCACCAGGTCCGCCGAGCTGCAGCGGCACGAGCACCCGGCGATGGCGGACGTTCTCGACTACAAGAAGCGCTCGCGACTTCTGACCGCGAACGGCTGGACGTGGCTCGACACGTGGGTGACCGGCGGGCGCTTCTTCGCGGACTTCCTGCCCGGCGGCGTGCCCAGCGGACGGTGGGCGGCGCGCGGGGGAGGCGCCCTGCAGCTGCCGAAGCAGCTCCGCTCCGCCGTCCGCGCCGAGCCGGGCTGGCGGCTCGTCGTGGCGGATGCGGCCCAGCTCGAGCCGCGGGTGCTCGCCGCCATGGCCGGCGACCTCGCCATGGCAGAGGCGGGCCGAAGCGGCGACCTGTACGCCGGCATCGCGGCGAGCGGCGTCGTGCCGGACCGCAACTCCGCCAAGTACGCGATGCTGGGCGCGATCTACGGCGCGACGGCCGGACAGGGCGGCAGGCTGCTGCCCCGCCTGGGCAAGGCGTTCCCGCGGGCGATGGCCCTGGTGGAGGACGCGGCGCGCGCGGGGGAGCGCGGGGAGTCGGTGAGCACCCTGCTCGGCAGGAGCTCCGGCGGGGCAGGCCCCGCCTGGCTCGCCGCCCAGCGCGCATCGGCCGAGACGGCGTCGCCCGCCGATCAGGGGCGCGCGCGGTCCGCGGCCCGCGAGCGCGGCCGGTTCACCCGCAATTTCGTCGTCCAGGGGACGGCCGCGGAGTGGGCGCTCTGCTGGCTGGCCGACCTGCGGCGGCGCCTCGCGGCACTCGCCGTCGACGGGACGGCGCCCGAACTCGTCTACTTCCTGCACGACGAGGTGCTGGTGCATGCGCCCGCGCCCCTCGCGGACGACGTCGCCGCCGCCATCCGCGAGGCGGCGGCCTCCGCGGGCCGGCTCCTCTTCGGCGGGTTCCCCATCGACTTCCCCCTCGACGTCGCCGTGGTCGACGACTACGGACAGGCGGACAGCCCTCCGCCCGCGCCGCATACGCTGGACGGATGACGCATACTGCGGCTGTCCTGCCCTACGGCTCCTGGCCCTCACCGATCAGCGCGGCCGACGTCGCCGGCAGCTCCCACCCGATCTCGGGCGGCCGCTATGTGGGCGACGAGATCTGGTGGGCGGAGCTGCGCGGCGATGAGGGCGGCCGGTACGGCGTCTTCCGGAGCACCCGGGGCGCCGCAGCCGGCGCCGCCATCGGCACTAGCGCCGCAGCCGGCGCGACCATCGGCACAGTGCTGCCGGCCCCCTGGAACGCGCGCAGCCGAGTGCACGAGTACGGCGGGGGAGCGTGGACCGTCACCGCAAGCGGGGCGCTCGTCTTCGTCGAGTTCCGCGATCAGCGCGTGTACATCCTCGAGCCGGGCGCCGAGCCGGTGCCGCTGACCGCACCTGCCGACGGCGACGTCCGGCACGGCGACCTGGTCCTCGACGGCGACTCGGTGCTCGCGGTCCGCGAAGCCGTCGACGGGCACCGGGCGACCCGCGACCTCGTCCGCATCCCTCTCGACGGAAGCGGCGGGACCGATCCGGCGGCCGTCCGGAGCATCGTCGCCGGCAGCGACTTTCTCGCCTATCCGCGGGTATCGCCCGACGGCCGCCGCCTCGCCTGGATCGCGTGGGACCACCCCGACATGCCGTGGGATGCGACGCAGCTGCGCGTCGGCGACCTCGTCGACGGGCGGATCGACTCCTGGCGCACGCTCGCCGGCGGCCCGGGGGAGTCGGTGCTGCAGCCGGAGTGGCTGGACGACAGCACGCTGCTCGCCGTCACCGACAGTTCAGGCTGGTGGAACCTCGTCCGCGTGCCGCTCGACGGCCCTGTCACCCCGGTGCTGACGCAGGAGCGCGAGACCGGCGGGCCGCTCTGGAACCTCGGCCTCGACTGGTACCGGATCCTCGACGACGGAACCGTCGCGGCCGTGTCGACGCTCGGCTCCGACCGGCTCGAGGTCGTCGAGGTGGCCACCGGCCGGTCGCGCGTGCTGGATATGCCTGTCACCAGTATCCAGCCGGCGGACTCCCGTCCGGGATCCCTCCTCGTCGACGCCGGCAGTGCCGCGCTGATCGGCGGCTTGAGGGAGATCGACCTGGCCACCGGCGCGCTGCGCGAGGTCCGGCTCGACTACGACGAGGGCGCCGACCCCGCCTACCTGCCGGTCGCCGAGGAGCGCACGTTCCCCGGCGTGCGGGAGGTGCACGCGATCGTCTACCCGCCGAGGAACCCCGACGTGGAGGCGCCTGAAGGGGAGCTGCCGCCCTACGTCGCGTTCGTGCACGGCGGCCCCACCACGCGCACGCAGGCCGCGGTCAACCCGGTGTTCGCGTACTACACGAGTCGCGGCATCGGGGTGGTCGATGTCAACTACGGCGGGTCCACCGGCTACGGCCGCGAGTACCGGGAGCGGCTGCGCGGACAGTGGGGGATCGTCGACCTGGAGGACGTCGTCACCGCTGTCACCGGGCTCGCCGACGCCGGGCTCGCGGATCCCGCGCGCCTCGCCATCGAGGGCGGCTCCGCCGGCGGCTGGACAGTGCTGTCGGCGCTCACCCGCACCGACGTCTTCGCGTGCGGGACCTCGCTGTACGGCGTGGCCGACCTGATCGCCCTCGCCGAGGACACCCACGACTTCGAGGCGCGCTACACGGACGGCCTGGTCGGGCCGCTGCCAGAGGCGCGCGCGCTCTACGAGGAGCGGTCGCCGCTCAGCCACGTGGACGGGCTCGACTGCCCGGTCCTCCTCCTGCAGGGACTCGACGACAAGGTCGTGCCGCCCGCGCAGTCGGAGCGCTTCCGGGACGCGCTGGTGGACAAGGGGATCCCGCACGCCTACCTGACCTTCGAGGGGGAGTCGCACGGCTTCCGGAAGGTCACGACCCGCATCCGGGCGCGCGAGGCGACGCTGTCCTTCTACGGCCAGGTGCTGGGCTTCGAGACCCCCGGCATTCCCGCGCTCGAGCTGTGGCGGCCAGCAGTGGACCGCCGCGGCGCGCCGCACGCCGAATAACGACGTGTCGGGCCGCGTTGCACCCAGGAACCGAGAGGATGGACGAATGACCGACACCGCCGCCGCACCCCAGGCCCAGCTGTCCCCGGAGGAGCGCTTCACGCGGTTCCACTCCCGCCGTGAGGAGGCCGTCGCCGCGCCGCAGGGCTTCCTCGCGCTCGTGAACACGCAGTGGA
>DATCMN010000314.1:0-10827 GCA_036563405.1 Naasia sp.
TCAGTCTCCGACGTCGCCGAGGGCGTCGGGGGAACGGTCTCCGCCATGGCCGGCACCGCTGCAGCGGCCAGTCCTCCCGCCAGCAGGCCTGCGGCGAGGGACGCCCCGGCGATTGCGGCTGTCCTGCGTCTGCTCATGTCGTGCTCCTTTCGAGCCGACCCGTCATCGGGCCGGTCCCGGAAGCCTGCACACCGCACTTATCGGGACGCTATGGGGACCCTGTCGATTCGGGAAGCGGGCCGGTGCCGACCGGCCTAGGCCCGGAGTCGCGCTCTCCGAGGGAGGCGATGACTCGCGAGACCGACTCGCCGAGGCCCCACCGAGTGCCCAGCCGGGTGATCTCCTCGACGCCGCCCGGGGGGATGCCGACGCGGGAGTCCACCGCGGGCAGGTCGAGGTCCCGGGCGACGGCCACCACCTGCGGGGCTCGGGCCAGGTAATCCGCGCCCGCCCGGATCTTCGCCTTGACCGACGGCGACAGCTTCACGCTCGGACCGCCGTCAGCAGCCGCGACGATGCCCGCGAGGTCCCCGTATTCCCGCAGGAGCGTGGTCGCTGTCTTCTCGCCGATGCCCGCGACACCCGGGAGCCCGTCCGAGCTGTCGCCGCGGAGCGTTGCGTAGTCGGCGTACTGCCCTGCCGAGATTCCGTACTTCCCGCGGAGCACCTCATCGGTGACCACCTCGAGGTTGCTCATGCCCCGAGCTGTGTAGATCACCCGCACCCCTCGGGCGTCGTCGATCACCTGGAAGAGGTCGCGGTCGCCCGTCACCACGTCGACCGGTGTGGTAGCTGTCGCTGCGAGGGTGCCGATGATGTCGTCCGCCTCGTAGCCCGGCGTGCCGACGATGGGGATGCCCAGCGCGGTGAGCGCCTCCCGGATGACCGGCACCTGGACCTCGAGAGGATCGGGAACGATCTCGACGTCCGGGCCGACGTCGACCACCTCCGCCACGCGGTGGGTCTTGTAGGTCGGGATCAGATCGACCCGCCACTGCGGCCTCCAGTCATCGTCCCAGCAGGCGATGAGGTCCGTCGGCCGGTAGTCGGCGACCAGGCGGGCGATCATGTCGAGCAGCCCGCGCACCGCATTGACCGGCACGCCGTCCGGCGAGCGCAGCGTGTCCGGCAGTCCGTAGAAGGCACGGAAGTACAGGGCGGCCGTATCCAGCAGCATCAGGCGGCGCTCAGTCACCCGGTCAGTCTGCCCGACCGGCAACCGATGTCGCCTCGCGGGTCTAGCATCAGCCTGTCCCAGCCGCCCCGAGGAGATGCCGTTGACCAACTTGCGCGAGCTGCCGGCTGCCCGTCGGATCCAGCGGATCTACCTCCTCCTGCTCCTCGGCAACACGCTGGCCGCATCGTTCATCTGGGGCATCAACACGCTCTTCCTCCTGGACGCAGGCCTCACCAACCTCGAGGCGTTCGCGGCCAACGCGTTCTTCACCGCCGGCATGGTCATCTTCGAGATCCCCACCGGGGTGATCGCCGACACCGTCGGCCGGCGTGCGTCCTACCTGCTCGGCACGCTCACCCTCGCCGTGAGCACCGTCCTCTACTGGCTGATGTGGATCTGGTCCGCGCCGTTCTGGGCGTGGGCCATAGCGTCGGTGCTCCTCGGTCTGGGCTTCACCTTCTTCTCCGGCGCCGTCGAGGCGTGGCTGGTCGACGCGCTCCGCGCTTCCGGCTACGAGGGCGATCTCGAGCCGGTGTTCGGCAAGGGTCTGGTCATCAGCGGCGTGGCGATGCTCGCCGGATCGGTGATCGGCGGCGTCGTCGCGCAGGCCACCGACCTGGGAGTGCCGTTCCTGCTCCGGGCCGCGGTGCTGGTCGCAATGTTCGTGCTCGCGTTCGCCCTGATGCGGGATCTGGGATTCACGCCCGACAAGTCGGAGCGTCCCGGCGCCGCGGTCCGCACGCTGTTCCGGTCGTCGCTCGAGCACGGCCTGGGGAACCGCCCGGTCCGGTACATCATGCTCGCCTCCCCGTTCAGCGCCGGCGTCGGCATCTACGTGTTCTACGCTCTGCAGCCCTACCTTCTGGAACTGTGGGGCGACGAGGGCGCGTACTCGATCGCCGGACTCGCCGCCGCCATCGTGGCCGGATCACAGATCGCCGGCGGCTTCCTCGCGCCGGTGGTCCGCCGCATGTTCGCCAAGCGCACCAGCGTGCTGCTGCTCTCCACCGTGGGAAGCGTCGTCCTGCTGCTCGCGCTCGGCTTCACCACGAGCTTCTGGGTCGCGCTGCTGTTCCTCACCGCGTGGGGCGTGCTGAGCTCCGTCGACAACCCGGTGCGCTCGGCCTACCTCAACGACCTCATCCCGTCGAAGCAGCGCGCAACGGTGCTCTCCTTCGACTCGCTGATGGGGAACGTGGGCGGCGTCATCATCCAGCCGGCACTGGGGCGCACCGCCGACCTCGGCGGATACCCGCTGTCGCTGGCGGTGAGCGGTGCGATCAGCGCGGTGGCCCTCCCCTTCATCTACCTGAGCAGGCGGCAGCGTCCCGCGGCCGACGGCGTCGCGTCAGCGTCGTCCCCGGCCCCGGACGGCGCCGACGTGCCCGCCGCCACGTCGGAGAGCTGAGCGAGCGGCGCGTCCCGCCCCGTCAACCCCGCGGAGCCGTCCGCTGGCCCTGACAGGGTGGGACACGAGAGAGGGAGGCGACGATGCCCGACACGACGAGCACGACAGATTCCGGCCGCGACGACCAGGAGAGCCGCCCCGGAGACGGCTCGATCCCGAGCGGTCCCACCGGCGTGGGGATCGGCTCCGGCGAGGCGACCACCTTCGAGCCCGAGGAGGACCCGGAGGCCGCAGCGCAGCGCGACGGGCCGGACGCCGGTTCCGACGGCGCAGCCTCCGACGGAGCGGCTTCCGACTGACCGCCTGAGTCAGTGGCCGGCGTCGGACACAAGCTTGAGCCCGATCACGCATCCGACGAGACCCAGCAGCAGGAGCAGCTTGAGCACCGAGACCGGCTCGGCACCGGTCAGCATCGCGTAGCCGACGGTGAGCGCTGCGCCGATCCCCACCCACACCGCGTAGGCGGTGCCCGTCGGGATGTCGCGGAGCGCGAAGGCGAGCCCGGCCATGCTGGCGAGGAGCGCCAGCCCGAAGACCACCGACGGGACGAGCTTGGTGAACCCCGCCGACTTGCCGAGGGCTGTCGCCCAGACGGCTTCGAGGATTCCGGACAGGACGAGGACGATCCATGACATGACGGCTCCATGGCCAGTCTTGTCGCGTTCCGGGTACTGATCCCTCGTCCGGGAGCTGCTCTGCGCGCTCCCTCTCAGTCTAGAAGGCGCCCCTGCTCATCGGCTGGGCAGCGTCAGGTCCGTCGGCGGCCCCGCCCACAGGGGGCGCCACTCGACGAACACGGCATGCACGATGAGGCGGTCGGCGTCGTTCCACGCGCCGAAGCAGGTGACGAGCGTCAGCAGCCTCTCGGTGGGCGCTACCGCGGGCGCTCCGGGGACTGGGGCGACGACATCGACGGCCGTCGGCTCGACGACGTAGTGCGGGTTCCGCACCTCGTAGGTATAGAAGCCTTCGGCCGTCTGAACGTGGATGCGGTCGCCCGGCCCCAGGTCGTCCACGTCGCGCAGAGCGGTCGAGCGATGTCCGGCGAGCGAGAAGTTGCCGACCTCTCCGGGGCCTGCGGTGCCCGGGAAGTGGCCGACCTCCGGCCGGTCGAGGACGTCGAGCCCGACGCCTTCCGCGATCACGCGCCGGTAGTCGCCGTCGAGCGCGGGGATGTGCAGCACTCCGATCCCGTCGCCGTAAGCGCTGGGATCGGTGCCCGGAGCCGCCGCTGGGTCCCAGCCGGCGTGCCGCGAACCGGCGCGTGGAGCGTCAGCCGACTCGGTGAGGGAGCGGGATTCGGCGATCCCCTTCTCCCCCGCCGCGCCGGCGGCAGCACCGGAGACGTCGAGCAGCGGCTGAGCCAGGAGACCGCAGCCGAGAGCGAGGAGCAGGACGCCCGCCGCGGCGGGCACCCGCATGTCAGGCCCCGGTCACGGTGCGCCGGCGTGCCGCAAGCAGCACCGCCGTCCCGAGAACGGCCAGGAGGCCGCCACCCAGGAGGAAGGGGGTCGGGTTGGACCCGGTGTTGGGCAGCGTGGCGGCAGGGACCGCTCCGTCCGCGGGAACGCCGGTCGCGTCGGCACCGTCTCCGCCCGTGGTGGTCGTTCCGTTGGTGGGCGAGCCACCCGAGGAGGTTCCGTCATCCGTCGGGGTGCCGTCGCCGTCGTCGGCGGGGTCCGTGCAGACGGGCAGCGTGATGGTGTCGTCGATCAGGGTCACGGCGTCGGTCTGCGCGTGCAGCCGCCCCATCACCGTCGCCCCCGCGTTCACCGAGATCGCCTCGAGGGCCAGCACCGTGCCGACGAAGGTCGAACCTCCGTCGATCGTGGCGGAGCTGCTCACCTGCCAGAAGACGTTGCACGGGTTCGCGTTGCCCAGGAGGACGACGCTGCTGCCCGGCGCGGTGATCAGAGTGCTGGGCGACTGGAAGACCCAGACGTCGTCCGCGTCGCCGTCGAGGGTGAGGGTGCCGGTCAGCTGCGCGGCGTTCGAGTAGACCCCGGGCACGGGGGCGGCGTTGCCGACCTCGCCGGACGGGAAGGTGCCGGTGGCGCCGAGTCCGGCGAGTCCGACGTACGCTGCGGTCGAGTCGAGCATGGCCTGAGCGGCATCGCTCGTCGGCCCGAGGTCGGTGCTGCCGGTCACCTGGCCGATGCCGAAGCCCGGCGCGGCCGTTCCGGGGCTGACCCCGAGGTCGCCGGTCACGAGCGTGAGCGCTCCGGAGTTGGTGGCGGTGCTGCCGGCGAGTACGGCGTAGCTCTCAGCGGTGCCGAGGAACCCATCGTCGCCGGCTGCCGCGTGAGCGGCTCCCGCGTCGACGGAGAGGAGAAGGACAACGGCGGCGGCCAGCGTGAGCCCGGCGGGAACCGGGCGGAAGTTGGTGGCGGATGCGGTCGGAGAGACAGTCATTTCGGTAACCCCCCAGGGAACCTGTACGACGTCGAGTGACGCTGTTTCCTCAGTATGCGGGGAAATGCCTGGTCGTGCCGCCGATTTGACCCCCAGTAAGGGGAAGCGCCCCCGTGGACCGCTCTCTTCCGCTGCAACCACCGCACGCAGCAGAAAAGGCCCGGAGAACCGGGCCTTCTGTCAGGACTTCTGCTGGGGTGCCTGGACTCGAACCAAGAACAACTGAACCAGAATCAGCCGTGTTGCCAATTACACCACACCCCATCGGGGCCCTACCGAGGGCTTCCGAGGGCTCAGGACGACGCCCGAACCGACATCCGACTCTAGCCCATATCGCAACGGGTCGCGCGCAGGTGCACTCAGGTGCGGTCAAGTCCCTGCCGTCCGCGGCGGGGCGCTCCTAGCATTCCTCCAGGAGGCGATGTGACGAGCGACGACCGAGACACCGGCACCCGGCCCGCACCCGGAGGGCCGGATCCGGCCGATCGGATCCGCGGTTTCCTGGAGGACTCCCGACCAGACCTGCTCGCGCAGCTGGGCGAGTGGGTCCGGATCCCCTCGGTGGCCGGCTCGGAGCGCGACCCTGCGCTGGCCCGCTCCGCGCACTGGCTCGCGGGTGCCCTCCGCGATCTCGGCTTCCCGCGGGCGGAGGTGTGGCAGGCGGGGGATTCTCCCGCAGTGTTCGCGGAGTGGATCACCGACCCGGCCGCGCCGACAGTCCTCGTCTACAGCCACCACGACGTGCGGGCGGTGAAGGAACAGAATTGGGACGAGACCGCCCCGTTCGAGCCGGTGCAGCGCGACGGCCGCCTCTACGGGCGGGGGGCGTCCGATGCGAAAGGCCAGATCGTCGCCCACCTGTGGGGACTCCGGGCACATCTGCAGGGACGGGATGCTCCCGCCGTCAACCTCCGGTTCCTCGTCGAGGGCGAGGAGGAACTCGGCTCCCCCTCGCTCGCCGCCCTGCTGGAGGAGAGGGCCGGGGAGTTGGGGGCGGACCTGGTCGTGTTCAGCGACACCCTGCTCTGGCGCGCCGACGCACCCGCACTGTGCACGAGCGTGCGCGGGATGATCAGTGCCCACATCGAAGTGTTCGGGCCGCTGAAGGACATCCACAGCGGGGCCGCATCCGGTCCCGCTCCGAATCCCGCGCTGGAGCTCGCGCGCCTGGTGGGGTCGCTCCTCGACGAGGAGGGCCGCATCGCCCTCCCCCGCTTCTACGACGATGTGGCGCCGGTACGGGAGGACCGTCGCAGGGAGCTCGCGGAGCTCCCGTTCGACGAGGGCGACTGGGTGCGCCGCTCGCACACCCGCGCGGTGACCGGGGAGCGCGGCTACACCGTGCTGGAGCGCCTGTGGCTCCGTCCGTCGGCAGAGGTGATCTCCCTGATCGCAGGCGACCCGATCGGACCGACCCGGGCGGCGATCCCGGCCGTAGCGGCGGCCGACATCTCCGTCCGCTTCGTGGCCGGGCAACGACCGGACCGGATAGCGGAGCAGATCCGCGGGTGGGTGAGCGCAGGGCTTCCGGACTCGGTGGAGGTGGAGGTCCAGGTCGCTGAGGAGACGGCGCAGCTCCCGTACGAGACTCCCCCGGGCCCCTGGCTCGACGCCCTGGACAGCGCCATGCGTCGCGGCTTCCACTCCCCATCTGTGGGCAGGATGGGCAACGCCGGAGGTGGGCCGGCCGAGCTGCTCGCACGGGAGGTCGGCGCGCCCGTGCTGTTCTTCGGCACCGGCCTCATCGAGGACGACTGGCACGACAGCGACGAGAGCGTCCGCATCGTCACCCTGATCGACGGCGCAGCCACCATCGCACACCTGTGGGACGAGTTGTCGCGGGCCCTCGCTGAGCAGCGCGAGGAGAAACCCGACTGATCGAGGCGCCTGGGTCGAGTCAGGCGCGGTCGTAGAGGACTGCGGCCGCGAGGCGGGCGCCCGCGCCGGCCGCCACGATCAGCTGCTGCGGGCCTGGCGACGTCGAGTCGCCGGCCGCGTAGACACCCGACACACTCGTGCGGCCATCGGAGTCGACCAGGAGGAGACCGTCAGCGTCGACGTCGAGGGCGAGGTCCGCGACATAGTCGAGAGTGGGGCGGTAGCGGGGCCGGAGGAATCCCGCCTGCCGCGGCACGATCTCACCGTCCTCGAGCAGCACGCCGGTCAGACCCGACCTGTCCCCGGCCACGTCCGTGATGCCGCGCCGCTCGACACGCACGCCGCGCCGGGCGAGCTCCGCCTCCTCGTCCGCGGTCACGGCACGGGAGCCGTTCGTGAACACGACGAGATCGTCGGTCCAGCGGGTGAGCAGACGGGCGGAGTCGGCCAGGTCGGCAGTCTCCCCGATCAGGGCCACCGGGTCCCCGGCGTGCTCGTACGCGTCACAGAGAATGCAGCTGTGCAAGCTCGTGCCGTAGAAGGCGCGGGTGCTCGGGAGCGCGGGAAACTCCTCGGTCAGGCCGCTGCAGATCGCCACCACGTCCGCGGCGACCACGCGGTCCGGCGTGCCCCGGACGCCGGACGCTTCCACGACGAAGCCGTCTCCGTCCCTCGAAATCCGTGTCGCCTTCGCGTTCTGGACCTCGGCCTCCGGGTACTGCTCGATCTCCTCGCGGCCGAGCTTCCGCAGCTCGAGCGGGGAGATGCCGTCCCGGGTCGGGTAGCCGTGCGAGTGCAGGGTGGCCGCGTTCCGCGGACGATTGGCGTCGAGGACGAGGGTGCGGAAGCGCGCCCGCACGAGATTCAGCGCAGCGCCGAGGCCCGCGGGGCCCGCCCCGAGGACGACGACCTCGTACCTATCGGTCATCCGTCGAGCAGCGCGCGCAGCCGGGCGATGCGGGTCAGGGTCGACTCGCGGCCGAGGATCTCCATCGACTCGAACAGCGGCGGGCTGACCCGACGTCCGCTGACCGCCGCGCGAAGCGGACCGAAGGCGACGCGCGGCTTCAGCCCGGCCCCGTCGATCAGCGCGGCGCGCAGCGCGGCCTCGATGCTCCCGCGCTCCCAGTCGCCCACCTCGGCGAGCGCCGGAGCGGCCGCGTCCAGCACCGCGGCGCCGCCGGCACCGGGGATCGCGTCGGCTTCGAACTCGAGGTCGTCGTCCGCGGTGAACAGGAAGGCGAGCATGCCGCGCACCTCTCCGAGCAGGTTCACGCGCTCCTGGATCAGCGGTGCCGCCTCGGCCAGGATGTGCTGCTCCCGCTCGGTGGGCGGATTGCTGATGACGCCGTCGAGGTACGGGAGGATGCGCGCGGCGAAGTCGTCCGGCGCCAGGAGGCGGATGTGGTCGCCGTTGATCGACTCGGCCTTCTTGAGGTCGAACCTCGCCGGGTTGGGGTTCACGTCCTGCACGTCGAAGGCGGCGATCATCTCGTCGAGCGTGAACACGTCCCGGTCGTGGGTGAGGGACCAGCCGAGCAGCGCCAGGTAGTTGACGAGCCCTTCCGGAACGAAGCCGCGGTCCCGGTGGTGGAAGAGGTTCGACTCCGGATCCCGCTTCGACAGCTTCTTGTTGCCCTCGCCCATCACGTAGGGCAGGTGGCCGAAACGGGGCACGAATTCGGTGACGCCGATGTCGATGAGGGCGGCGTAGAGCGCGATCTGGCGCGGCGTCGACGACAGCAGGTCCTCGCCGCGGAGCACGTGGGTGATCCCCATCAGCGCGTCGTCGACCGGGTTCACCAGCGTGTAGAGCGGGTGGCCGTTGGGGCGCACGACGACGAAGTCGGGGAACGACCCGGCGGGGAAGGTGATGGGGCCGCGCACCAGGTCATCGAAGGACAGCTCGCCGTCGGGCACCCGGAGGCGCAGCGCGGGTTGCCGTCCCTCGGCGCGGTAGGCGGCCCGCTGCTCCTCGGAGAGGTCCCGCTCCGAGTTGTCGTAGCCGAGCTTCGGGTCGCGGCCGGCGGCAACGTTGCGCGCCTCGATCTCCTCGCCGGTGAGGTAGCTCTCATAGAGGCTGCCGCTCGCCTTCAGCCGCTCGATCACGTCGGCGTAGATGTCGTAGCGCTGCGACTGCCGGTACGGGCCGTGCGGACCGCCGACGTCGACGCCCTCGTCCCAGTCGAGCCGCAGCCAGCGGAGCGCCTCGAGGATCAGCTCGTAGCTCTCCTCGGAGTCGCGCGCGGCGTCCGTGTCCTCGATGCGGAACACCAGCCTGCCGCCCGTGTGGCGCGCGTACGCCCAGTTGAACAGGGCGGTGCGCACGAGCCCCACATGCGGGGTTCCGGTGGGGGACGGACAGAAGCGGACGCGCACGTCGGAGCCGGATGCGGTCGAGAAGGGGAAGGAAGCCATACCGCGTCCGATCCTACCGAGGGGCCCTGCACGCCCCGGCGTCAGGAGCGGGCGACCAGGCGCAGAGGTGTGCCGCCCCACGCCACCGGGATCGCTGCCGTCTCCGTGTCGCGGAGAACCACGCCGGTCGGCAGGTGCGGGTCGCTCGACACGATGACCCGGCCGGACCTGTTGATGAGCGTGAGCACGCCCGAGTCCGGGGTCAGCGCCGGCAGCAGCACGGCCTCGACGTCCCGCACGTAGAGGTCGGCGCCGACGAGGCCGAGCAGGCGCCCCTCCCGCTCCACCGGCACTGTGAGGGTGACCGTGTAGTCGTCGGTGCACAGATAGTCGACATACGGCCCCGTGAGGTGGGCGATGCGTGTCTCCGCCGGCACCCGCCACCACTCCATGAAGGTGTAGTCGTGGAAGTCCTCGGACTCGGGGTCGTCGACGCTCCGCAACCGGCGCACGGCCGGCTCCGCGGCCGTCAGGCCCAGGGTGTTGTACTTGCCGAGCCACCACGCCAGATGCAGGTCGACATCGTCGAGCACGCCGGGTGCAGCGATGAAGCCGGCTCCGACGAGGAGCGTGGACCGCTCGGCGAGGGCTGGGGCCACCAGCGCTTCCACGACGGCGTCGAGGCGGGCGCTCCGGTCGAACTCCGCCGCCGCGAGAGCCTCCCGCCACCGTTCCAGCCGCGTGAGGACCTCCGCGAAGACCGCTCCCACGGCGTCTGCCCGGTTGCTGGTGATCGTCGAGCTCATCTCGCCCTCCCGTCCGCCGCCACCTTGGCGTCGATCAGCACCTCTACCGCTTCCGCGATCGAGTCCTTCACCGCCCGCCGAGCGGCGTCCGCATCGCCCTCCGCCAGATGACCGATCACGGCACGGTAGTGCCCCACGGCCTTGTCACGCATCCCCGGCTCACGGAAGCCGACCGAGAGCAGGGGGCCGAACTCCGCCTGGAGGCGGACGTGCTCGCGAACCAGGCGCGCCGACTGCGCGAGCGCCGCGACCTCGAGGCGGAAGGTGCTCTCCCGGCGGCGCGCCGAGCCCTCGTCCGCGGGACCGAAGGAGGCCACCAGCCTGGCCATCGCCTCCACATCCTCCGCGGTCGACCGCTCCGCCGCGAGCTCGGCGGCCGTGGCGGCGAGCGCGCCGTAGTGCACCCCCATGTCGCGCAGCTCGACCCGGCTGAGCGCGCGCAGCCGGGAGTCGACGAGCGGCCGAAGATCGCGCAGCGGCTGCACGAAGCTGCCCCCACCCCGCCCACGGCGGGTCTCGAGCAGGCCCTTGTCCCGCAGGGATTCGAGCGCCTCGCGGGCGGTGACGGTGGCGACCCCGAACCGACGAGCGAGCTCTGACTCGCTCGGCAGCCGCTCCCCCGGGCCGAGCAAGCCGAGGACTATCGCATCCGCGAGGCGCTGCTCCACCAGAGCGGCCCTACCGGACCCGTCGAGGGGCGCGAAGACGGCGGCGCGGGCGGCGCCGCGGGCTCGGATGGTCTCCGGCATGACCGTCTCCTCATGCTGTGACGAGACCGTAACACGTTG
>DATCMN010000316.1:0-8140 GCA_036563405.1 Naasia sp.
ATCTCGTCGTGTTCGGCGAGATGGCGATCTCCGGGTACCCCATCGAGGACCTGGCCACCCGGCCCTCCTTCCTCACAGAGAGCAGGGACGAGCTGCACCGGCTCGCCGGCCGCCTCGACGAGGAGGGACTCGGTGCCCTGCCCGTTCTCGTCGGGTTCCCGGACGGGCCGTTCGAGCCGCGCGTCACGGGCACCGGCAACGCCCCGTCGGCGATCGCGCAGAACTGCGCCGGTGTCCTCTTCGGCGGCGAGCTGGTCGCCCGTCAGGCGAAGTTCCACCTGCCGAACTACTCGGTGTTCGACGAGTACCGCAACTTCATCCCCGGCGACGAGCTCACGGTGATCCGGCTCGGCGACGTGGATGTGGCGCTCGCGATCTGCGAGGACATCTGGCGCGACGGCGGCCCGATCAGCCGGGTGTCGAGCGCCGACGCCGGGATCCTCGTGGTGATCAACGGGAGCCCGTACGAGCGGGACAAGGACGAGGTGCGGCTCCCCCTCGTGCGGCGCCGGGCGCTCGAGACCGACACCGTCGTCGCCTATGTGAACCTGGTCGGCGGGCAGGACGACCTCGTCTTCGACGGCGATTCGGTGGTGGTGGACCAGTCCGGCGAGATCCTCGCGCGCGCCCCGCAGTTCCGCGAGCACCTCCTCGTGGTCGACGTGGAGGCGGGCGACGTCTCGGAGCCCACCTACTCCGAGGGCATCACGCGGATCGAGCTCCCCCGGCGGGACGTGCAGCGCGAGCCGCTCCCCCGCGACATCGCGATCCTGCCCGACGACCGCGAGCAGATCTGGAACGCGCTCGTACTGGGGCTGCGCGACTACGTGGAGAAGAACCGCTTCCGCTCGGTGGTGCTCGGCCTCTCCGGCGGCATCGACTCCGCCGTCTGCGCCGTGCTCGCCGCCGACGCGCTCGGCGCCGACCGCGTCTACGGCGTGTCCATGCCGAGCCGGTACTCGAGCGACCACTCGCGCAGCGACGCCGACGACCTCGCCGAGCGGGTCGGCCTGCACTTCCGCACCGAGACGATCGCCGATCTGGTGCTGCCGTTCGAGAACCAGCTGCACCTGGAGGGTCTGGCCGGCGAGAACCTGCAGGCGCGGGTCCGCGCCATCATCCTGATGGGCCTGTCGAACGCCGACGGGCACCTCGTGCTGACGACCGGCAACAAGACCGAGCTCGCCGTCGGCTACTCGACGATCTACGGCGACAGCGCGGGCGGCTTCGCGCCGATCAAGGACGTGCCCAAGACCCTGGTGTGGGAGCTCGCCCGCTGGCGGAACGAGGCGGCGGAGGCGCGCGGTGAGACGCCGCCGATCCCCGAGAACTCGATCGAGAAGCCGCCGTCCGCTGAGCTGCGCCCCGACCAGACCGATCAGGACTCGCTGCCGCCGTACGAGGTGCTCGACGGCATCCTCGACGCATTCATCGGCCGCCGCTTCGGCCCCCGCGACATCGCCGACCTGGGCTACGACCCGAAGCTCGTCGACGAGGTGATCCGGCTCGTCGACCGCTCCGAGTGGAAGCGGCGGCAGGGCGCGATCGGCCCGAAGATCTCGCAGATGGCGTTCGGCCGCGACCGCCGCCTGCCCATCACCTACCGCCACGGCGGCTGACCGAGTACGTTCCGGCTCGATAGGTACGTTCCGCCGTACCTTCCGAGCCGCAACGTACTAGGTGGCGGCCGCTCGGCGACGCGGGACGGCGAGGTTCGCGCCCGTCACCAGGACGACGAGGACGCCGGCCGCGAGGGCGAGGCCGGCGTAGCCGAACAGTGCGAGCACCGGGCCGGCGAGGGCGGCGCCGCCGGCACCGCTGATGTTCATCACCAGGTCTGTTCGGCCCTGGAGCCGCGTGCGGGTCACGCCGCTCGTCAGGTCCGCGACCAGCGCCGACCCGGCCACCGTGGTGGCGCTCCAGCCGAGCCCGAGCAGGATCAGCCCGAGAGTGACGAGCGTCGCGGACAGCCCCGCCACCGCGGTCACTCCGAGAGACGCGGCCAGGAGGGCCTGGCCGACCAGGATCGTGGCGATGCGGCCGATCCTGTCGCTCAGCCAGCCGAACACCGGTGACAGGGCGTACATGCCCGCGACGTGCAGGCTGATGGTGAGCCCGATGACCGTCAGCGCCGCCCCGCCGTGGGCGAGGTGCACGGGCGTCATCGACATCACGGACACCATCACGGCGTGGCTGCCGGCGATCGAGCCGATGGCGAGGATCACCAGCGCGCGCGCCGACACTCCCCCGTCGGCAGGTGGCACGACAGGCGCCGCGGGCAGACGCCGGCTGAGCAGCAGCGGGTCGGGGCGCAGCCCGACCAGGTACACGACGGCGGCCACCAGCTGCGCACCCACAGCGATGACGAACGACCCGGTGAGCGGTGGCATGGCGAAGGCTGTCGCGATCGCCTCCCCCGGGCCGAAGAGGTTGGGCCCGAGGACCGCGCCGATCGTGGTGGACCAGACGACGAGCGAGAGGTCGCGCCCCCGATGCTCGGAGCTCGCGAGATCCGTCGCGGCGAACCGAGTCTGCAGATTCACCGCGGCTCCCACGCCGAGCAGGCCGAGACCGAGCAGCAGCAGCGGGAAGGCACCCAGCCCGACCGCGGCCACGGTCAGGATCACGCCGGCCGTCGAGGTGAGGATGCCGCCCGTCAGGGCGACGCGACGCCCGGCGCGGGAGGCGATGCGCGCGAGTGGGATCGCGGCCGCCGCGGCGCCCAGCGTACTCATGGTGGCGGCGGCCCCCGCCCACGCCTCCGTGCCGGACACCTCCGTCGCGAGCACCGAGCCGATCGACGCCGTCGCACCGAAAGCGATGCCGCCGGTGACCTGCCCCACGACGAGCACCCAGACCGTCCGCCGCTGCACGCGGGCGACCTCGTCCGCAGGCACGGCGGAGGGGGCCTCGCGAACGTCGCCGGTCATGCGGACACCGTAGTCCCGAGCGCGGACACCGCGTCGACTTCCCTGGAACCCGGCCACCGAGTCGCGACAGAGTACCTGATGAATACGAGATTCGCACCGGGTCCCGGCAGGGTCCGGCGGTCGGGCTACCGTGGATGCATGTGGCAGCGGCGCCGGATCGGAGCGCGGACCCTCGGCGTCCTCGTGGGCGTCCTCGTCCTCGCGCTGACCGCCTGCGCACCGGAATCGCCCGTCACCGAGTACACCGGGGCTAACGGCAGCGCGGTGCGGGTCGAGTGGCGGGACTACCCCGGCCACGCGTACACCGACCCCGACCAGGTGCTGCAGGCGCCTGTCGCCGAGAAGGCCGACGACCGGGCCCGCAACGTGATCCGCGCGATCGAGCGGCGACTGACCGCCGAGTTCGGCCTCGAGTGGGAGCACGGCCCGGGCGAGGAGGGGCTGTACCCGCAGGAGGGCAACGGGTACGGCGGCAGCAGCCTCTACGTCACCTACAACTCCGCGCCCCGGCAGTCCGACGGCGTGCCCGCCTTCGACGACTGGGAGCGCGTGCTCGAGGTGGTGGACGAGGTCGCCCCCGCCTACGGCTTCGAGCCGGTCCGGCTCGAGGGCGTCTCGGTGAGCGGCGAGGAGTCCGCCGTCGAGCCGGAGCGCGCGGACGAGGACGGCGTCTGGCAGTGGAGCGCTGCGGCCCGCGCAGGCGGGCAGTGGCTCGATGTGAGCATCACCGACATCGAGCGGGATCCGAGCGGGGACGCGGAGAAGGAGATGGCCGGCGCGATCGACGCGGGATGGAGCGGACAGTCGGTCTCCCTGAGCTATGGAGCGACGACACTGCACCACCGGGACCGGGAGACGTTCCTCGAGCGGCTGCAGCCCTTCCGCGGCCTCGAGCGGCCGGCGGCGACCACCTCCGACTGACCGCTCCTCGCAGGGCGCCATCGGGCCCTCACCTGTGCGCACCGAGCCGACCCGGCACCCGGTCATAGGATGACGGCATGAGTGAGCCGGTCAAGCGGGTCCGCAAGCGCCACTTCCAGCAGGCGCGGGAGAACGGGATCCCGATCGTCGGGCTCACCAGCTACGACGCGCTGTCGGCGGCGATCTTCGACCAGGCGGGCGTCGACTTCCTCCTCGTCGGCGACTCGGCCGGCCAGGTGGTGCTCGGCTACGACTCGACCGTGCCGGTCACCGTGGAGGAGCTGATCCCCCTCACCCGGGCGGTCGCGACGGCCGCCCAGCGGGCGTTCGTGATCGCGGACATGCCGTTCGGCTCCTACGAGCTGGGACCCGACCAGGCCCTGCAGACCGCCTTCCGCTTCATGAAGGAGACCCACGCGCAGGCCGTGAAGCTCGAGGGCGGGGTGCGCAGCGCGGAGCAGATCCGCCGCATCGTCGACGCCGGCATCCCCGTGATGGCGCACATCGGCTACACCCCGCAGAGCGAGCACCAGATCGGCGGCCACGTGGTCCAGGGACGCGGGGCGGGTGCGGAGCAGCTGCTCGCCGACGCGCACGCCGTCGAGGACGCGGGCGCCTTCGCGGTCGTGCTCGAGATGGTGCCGAGCGAGGGTGCCCGGCGGGTGACCGAGGCGATCAGCATCCCCACGATCAGCGTCGGGGCCGGTCCGCACTGCAGCGGCCAGCTGATGGTGTGGACCGACTTCGCCGGTCTCCAGGGCGGCCGCTATCCCCGCTTCGTGAAGAAGTACGCCGACCTCCGGGGCGTCCTCACGGAGGCAGTGACCGCCTTCCGTCAGGACGTCGAGTCCGGCGCGTACCCGGCGCCCGAGCACGAGTACGAGTAGCCGCAGCGCCAGCCAGACCGTGAGTTGGCAGTTTGTGCTGCCATCTCACCAAGATGACAGCCGAAACTGCCAACTCGTGGCGTGCTCCGTCCCTCAGCCTGTGCGCCAGTCGAACAGCGCCGTCGGGCGGGGCAGCGTCCCATCGGCGAGGCCGTCGTAGACCGCCTGCGCTGCCGACGGCGGGTGCGCGTCCGCGAGGTGCTCGACCCGGATGTCGCCGTTCCGCAGCCACCGCAGAGCTGTGCGGACGTTGCCGCCCAGATTGGCGCCGCCGAACGGCAGCCGCTCGGCGGGGACCTGCCATTCCCATCCGCTGCGCAGCACCGCGTAGCGGTGGAACACCTCGCGGAGCAGGTCGTGTGCTGTCGCGTCGGTGCGTCGGCGCCACGGTGCGCCGACCAGTATCACGTCGCCCCCTGCGCGCACCGTCCGCACCGCGGCGAGGGCGGCGCCGTCGGAGCCCGAGCACTCCAGCACCAGGTCGAGTCCATCGACGCTCCCGGTCGACGGGCCGGCGGGGACCTCGGGCGCTCCGTCGACGGTTCGTACACCGGACGAGACGAGCGCACGACGGTCCTCCTGCGGGTCCCAGGCGACGACGTCGAAGCCGCAGCGCGCGAAGATCGCCGCCGCCAGCTGGCCCACCGGGCCGAGCCCGCTCACGCCGACCCGTGCGCCGGGCCGCGCGGCGGTCGCGCCGAGCGCGGCCATCGGCACCAGCATCAGGCGGGCGAACACCGCGATCGCGGGGTCGAGTCCGGCGGGGACCTGCCAGACGAGATCCTCGCGCTCCCGCTGCCTGCTCCGGTGCCCGCCCTGGCTGAGGACGATGTCGCCCGGCCGCACAGCGGTGACCGCGCTCCCCACCTCCTGCACCCGCCACACGGCGGCGTAGCCGGGAATCGCCGGATACCGGGTGCGCGACGGTTCGGCGGGCCGGACGAACGCCGCGAGCTCCGTCCCCGGGCTGATCAGGGTGACGAGACTCTCGCCCGCCACCTCCGTCTCGCCGAGCGGCGGCAGCGGCGGGGCGACACGCGCTCCGGCCGAGCTCGGGACCGGCGGGGCCGGAACGAGCCCGAGAACACCGGGACCGGTGACCGCGATCCCGAACTTCCCCTCCATGCTCGACGGGGCGGCGCTCAGCGGCGCCAGTCGCCCTCGGCGGCCTCTTCAGCCGCCCACTTGTCGGCGTTCTCCCGCAGCTTCTGCGGAGCGCGCTCCGCCTCCTCGCGCGTGGCGAACGGTCCCACCCTGTCCATCGCGTTGGAGAGGCGGCCCTGCTCGACCTTGCCGGTGCGCGAGTTCCACCACCACTGCTGCTCGTCGTCCGACATGTCCGGCCTCCGCTCCGCCGCGCCGACGGCGGCTCGACGCGATCCTACGCCGCACCCTCCGCAACCCCCCGAGGCGCCGGAGGGGCACGGAATCGGGGTCGAGGCTAGGTTGGTGGCGTGAGCACTGAGGCGATCGGCATCGACATCGGCGGCACCGGCATCAAGGGCGCGCTGGTCGACGTGGACAGCGGCGAGCTGCTCTCCGAGCGGATCAAGCTGCCCACCCCGAAGGGCGGCACGCCGGAGGACATCGTCGCCACGGTCCTCCAGGTGATCGCCCAGGTGCCGAAAGTGCAGGACGGCACGCCGGTCGGGGTCTGCTTCCCCGCCGTCGTGCAGCACGGGCGCACGATGTCGGCCGCCAACGTGTCCGACGAATGGATCGGCCTCGAGGCGGAGAAGCTGTTCGAGCAGGGCCTCGGCCGCGACATCACGTTCGTCAACGACGCCGACGCCGCGGGCTACGCGGAGTCGCAGTTCGGCGCCGGCAAGGGACGCCGCGGCCTCACCATCATGACGACCCTCGGCACCGGCATCGGCAGCGCACTCATCTACGAGGGCCTCCTCATCCCGAACGCGGAGCTCGGCCACATCGCGCTCGACGGCCACGAGGACTACGAGAGGGTCGCCTCCTACGCCGCCATGGAGCGCGAGGGGCTCAGCTGGAAGCAGTGGACCAAGCGGCTGCAGAAGTACTACGCCCACCTGGAGAAGCTGTTCTCGCCCGACCTGTTCATCGTCGGCGGCGGCGTGTCCAAGAACTACCAGGACTTCTTCCCGCTGCTCGACCTCCGCACCGAGATCGTCCCGGCGGCGTTCCGCAACAACGCGGGCATCCTCGGCTGCGCATCGCTCGCCGCGCACGGTGCCGGCACCCGGCGCCGTCGCGAGGCGGAGCAGGCCGTGGCGACCACTAACGACTAGCCGCTCGGCGGCCGACGCCGTTCAGCCCCAGGTCAGGACGCGCCGGCGCCTCCGATGCCGCGTCACGACGGCCGCTCCCGCGCCGGTCGACGCCGTGCGCGTCTGGTCGTGCTCGAACCACGGGTAGGCGTCGTCCGCGAAGGGACCCGCATCGGCCTCCGACGCGACAGTGAGGAGGACCCCGCCGGGCGCGAGCAGGCGATGGAACTCCGCAGGCCGGGGCGAGCCGAATGCGCACAGCAGCACATCCGCTGAGCCCTCGCGAACCGGGACCGGCTTCGACGGGTCGGCGAGGAGGCCCAGCGAGCCCGACCGCGCGACCGTGCGGGCGATCGCGGTCGGCGAGGAGCTGACGGTGAGCGCATCGGCATCGGGTCGCGCGTCGAAGACCGCGCGCAGGAGGCGGCCGAGGTCGTCGCCCGCGTCCAGCAGCCGGATGCCCGGCCGAGCGGGGAGCATCGCCCGCACGTCGGCAGCGACCTCCTCGAGTGCTCCGCCGCCGAACGCCGCATCGGCCGCGTCCAGGGTCGCGGCAGGCGTGCTGCGGATGAGCGGCGACCGCCCGTCGACGAGCGCGAGGTAGCCGCGACGGGCGCCCTCGAACCGGTGCCCGCTCGAACAGGCGAAGCCGTCCCCCGACACCTCGAGGTCCCGCCCGCACACGGGGCACGCGAACCAGGAGCTCATCGACAGTCCGAACAGGCGGGTAGAAGAGGGGGGGGGTGAATGGGCCGGCTGCTACGCCGGGTTCTGTCCGGGTGCCGAAGCACCGTGGACGGTCATCTATCTCGGGTGTGCGTTGCCGCACACCTCCAGCGGTCTACCCGGGGACTCGACGAGCAGCCTCAGCGTCCCCTGCTTGACCTTGCTCCGGGCGAGGTTTACCAAGCAGGCCTGGTCACCCAGGCCCCTGGTGGTCTCTTACACCACCGTTTCACCCTTACCCCGCCGCCGAGGCGACGTGGCGGTCTGTTCTCTGTTGCACTAGCTCTCGGGTTGCCCCGGGTGGGTGTTACCCACCGCCCTGCTCTGTGGAGCCCGGACGTTCCTCGGCGCCCTCGCGGGCGACGCGGCCGCCTGTCGGCCCGTTTGCGGGTCCCAGGCTACCGTCTCCCGACTCCGCAGGCGGGATCCGCCGTCC
>DATCMN010000318.1:0-2407 GCA_036563405.1 Naasia sp.
AGCCTGTCGGAGGCTCTCGGGGTCGTTCGGGTCGAACGACGCTGCCAGCTCCTCGATGCGCTCGGTGTCGATGGAGATGCCCCGGGCGAAGTCGGTGATGGAGGTGACGAGCTGCAGGCGCAGCCACCGGGCGTGCCGGAACAGCCGCGCGTGAGCCAGCTCCCGCACCGCGAGGTAGAGGGAGATCTGGTCGCGGTCGATGTCGAGGCCCTCGCCGAAGGCGTCGAGGTTCTGGGGGAGCAGCGCCGCCCGCTCCTCGAGCAGGGGGATCCCGACGTCGCCGCCGGACACGACCTCTGCGCTCAGCTGACCGAGCACCTGACCCAGCTGGATGGCGAACAGCGTGCCGCCGACCCCGCGGATGAGCCGGCCGGCGTTCGCCAGCATCCCCGCCATCTCCTCCGGCGCCTGCTCCTGCAGCACCCCGGTGAGGGCGTCCGCGATGCTGGTCGCCACCGGCTCCGCCATCTGGCTCCAGAGCGGCATCGTCTCCTCGATCCAGTCGACGCGCGTCATCAGCCGAGGTGCCTCCGAGAGCTCGCTGACCGCGACCACCTCGTCGAGCCACAGGGAGGCGACATGCATGGCGCGGTCGAGGTCGGTGCGCTGACAATCGGTCGGCGTGAAGCTCGACTTCGCGGCGAACGCCTTCGCCTGGTCGGTGGCGAGCTTCCAGTTGATGCCGGTGTCCGCTCCGGACAGGGCGCCCTGGAGCTGAGCGAACAGACGGGCCATGCTCTCCGGGTCGGCGGGCAGTCCGGCCGCGCCGGCGAGCTTCGCGGGGTCGACGCCGGCTCCGCCCGACATCAGCTGGCGGAGCATCTCGCGCAGCTCGTCCTCGGGGTCCTGATCGTCGGGCATCCCCGCTCCTTCCGGCGTTCCCCGGGCGGGCTCCCAGGGGCTTTCGCGCAGGATCTACGGTATCCCGCTGGGCGGGGCCGGAATCGGCCTCTGGCCTACAGTGGGCCTGCCCGGCTTCTGCCCACCGCGAACACGGGCCCGACAGAAAGACGCCCGTGACCCCGATCTTCCTCCGTGCCGAGCGTCGCGGCGACGACAGGACCGACGAGGATCGGACCTGGACCGGCTGGCTGCTGCTGACCGTCTCGGTGGTGCTGACGGCCCTGCTCGCGCTGACCCCGTCCGGCTACGTCATCGAGACGCCCGGGCCCGTGCACGACACTCTGGGGGAGACGATCGTCGGCGGCGAGGAGGTGCCGCTGATCGACATCCCCGGCCAGCGCACCTACGAGACGGACGGATCGCTGGATCTGCTCACCGTCTCCGTCGTCGGCAACCGCGACGGGACGCCGGACCTCCTGCAGGTCGCCCTGTCCTGGTTCGACCCCAGCAAGTCGGTGAAGCCGCTCGATGCGGTCTTCCCGGCGGGCACGACCACGCAGCAGCGCCAGGAGCAGGCGCAGCTGCAGATGGCCAACTCCCAGCAGGAGGCGGTCGCCGCGGCGCTCACCGAGCTCGACTACGACATCCCGCGGGAGCTGACCGTCGCGACGGTGCTCGACGACGCACCCGCCGCCGGGGTGCTGGAGGTGGGCGACAGGCTGGTGAGTGTGAACGGGCAGACCGCGGCCGACCTCCCCGGTCTGCGGCGACTCCTCACCGACAGCGGCACCGACGGCCCCGCCGACATCGGCATCGTCCGCGACGGGCGCGAGCTCACCGAGTCGATAGTGCCGACTGTGCGGAACGGCGAGGTGGTCGTCGGGGTCGGAGTCGCTGTCGCGTACGACTTCCCCTTCGAGGTCGACATCCAGCTGGAGAACGTGGGCGGCCCGAGCGCCGGGATGATGTTCGCGCTCGGGATCTACGACAAGCTCACGCCCGGAGCCCTGACCGAGGGGGCGACGGTCGCCGGCACGGGGACCATAGACGCGCAGGGCGCCGTCGGGAAGATCGGCGGGATCCGGCAGAAGCTGTACGGCGCCTCCCGGGCCGGCGCCACCGTCTTCCTCGCACCGGAAGGCAACTGCGACGAGGTGGTGGGACACGTCCCCGGCGGGCTCCAGGTTGTGGCGGTGGAGACGCTGGACGACGCGATCGGCGCCCTCGAGGCGCTCGCCGAGGGCGGAACCGCATCGGGCCTTCCCACATGTACCGCCCAGTAGGCTCTGCACCGTGACGTCCACAGCAGCGCCGCGCCGAAAGAACCGTGCCACCCTCGCCGTGACGGCGGGCATCGTGGCAGGTCTCCTCGTCCTGTTCTTCATCTTCGCCGGCCTCTATGCCGACATCCTCTGGTTCGACCAGCTGGGCTTCCTCGGCGTGCTCCTCACGCAGTGGGGCAGCGGCGTCGGCCTCTTCGCCGCCGGGTTCCTCGGCATGGCGATCCCGGTGTTCGTCAGCATCTTCGTCGCGTACCGGTTCCGCCCCATCTACGCGCGGCTCA
>DATCMN010000322.1:0-6376 GCA_036563405.1 Naasia sp.
ACCACGCAGAGCGCAGCCGCGGCGGCGATGGCGGCATCGATGGCGTTGCCGCCGAGCCGCAGAGCGCGCTCCCCCGCCTCGGTGGCCAGGGCGTGGGAGGTGGCCACCGCGCCGCCTGTCGCTCCGGTCATTCGAGCTCCCCCTCCGGTCGTCACGAACGTCCCGCCGACAGTGCGGCCTCCGCGGCACTGGCCCGGACCGCCTCCTGCAGCACGCTGTGCACGTGATCGCGCGCCTCCGCCTCGGCACGCTCGGCGTCGCCGTCCGCGATCGCCTCGAAGATGCGCCGATGGGCGGCGCTCGACGTGGCCCGGCGCGCCGGGGTCTGCAGCGACCGGCGACGGCTCGGCGCGATCTCGGTGGCGATGACCTCGGTGAGCTGAGCGAGCAGGGGGTTGTGCGTGTACATGGAGATCGCCTGGTGGAAGGCGCGATCAAGTTCGGCGTAGCGCTCCAGGTCGGTCTCGCGCTCCATCTCCTCGACGAGGCCGCGGAGCTGCTCCAGGTCGCGCTGGGTGACACGGGCCGCGGCCAGGGCTGCGATGGGCGGCTCGATCACGGCGCGCAGCTCCATGATCCGCGCCAGCTCGACGGAGCCCGACGACGTGGAGTTGAGGAGAGCGGTGATCGCGCTGCCCGCGTTGCCCCCGCGTGCGGCGGGCGCGACCACGACGGTGCCGCGTCCCGGACGACGGTCGATCAGGCCCCGGGCCTCCAGCTCGTGCAGCGCCTGGCGCACCGATACGCGGGAGACGTGCAGCAGCTCGCCCAGTTCCCGCTCCGCCGGCAGGCGGTCCCCGGGGCGCAGCTGGCCGTCCAGGATGAGGCGCTCGAGGTCCACCGAGAGGCGGTCCGGGACCGACAGCGCCGCCGTTCGCCGAAGGGTCGACCAATCCACCGCAGCTCCTCCTTCAGGCAGGCTGGCGCATCCCGGGGCCGGGTCGACAGTCATCGCATCAGCGTTTACGAACTTGAAACATCAGTACATTGACGCTTGGTCCTACCAACTGTCAATGTGTCTGCACTGACCCGATTGGAGAACCATGAACACGACGCGCATCGGGGCCGCCGGCCTCGCCGGTTTCGCCCTCCTCGCACTCACGGCATGCGGCGGCGGCGGCCAGTCGGGCAGCGGCGGCGGCGGCTCCGACTCCGGGCTCGGCCTCCTCACCGAGGGCACCCTCACCGTCTGCGCGAACCTCGAGACCCCTCCGAACATCTACGCCGAGGAGGACGGCACGCCCATCGGCGTCGAGATCGACATCGCGAAGGACATGGCTGACGAAATGGGACTCGAGATCGAGTTCAAGGAGTACGACTTCGCCGGCCTCATCCCGGCTCTCCAGGCGCAGCAGTGCGACACGATCATCTCCTCGCTCTACATCAAGCCGGAGCGCGAGGAGATCGCCGACTTCGTGCCCTACCTGGAGTCCGCCTCCGGGGTCGCCGTCTCCCAGGAGAACCCGGCGAACGTGACCGGCTTCGACGACTCACTGTGCGGCGTCAGCGCCATCGGCATCACCGGCGCGACCGGCGCGGCACTGCTCGAGGAGAAGTCCGCAGAATGCCAGGAGAGCGGCCTCGAGCCGATAGAGCTGACCCTGCTGGACAGCGCCACCGATGCACTGCAGCAGGTCGTCGCCGGCCAGGCGGACGCCTTCATGGACACCGCGGAGCTCGTCGGCTACTACGAGAAGCAGTCCGATGGCGAGTTCATGGCCATCGGGGAGCCCGTCGGTGAGATCGAGATCGGCGCCGCCTCCCTCAAGGGCAACGACGCGCTGCACGACGCTCTCCAGGACGCCTTCGACACCATGGTCGAGGACGGCCGCTACGACGCCATCCTCGAGGAGTGGGGTTACGAGGCCGTGAGCATCGTCAACTGACCGAAGATTCCGGGGGGCGGACGACGCGGTCCGCCCCCTTCCCCTGATTCCGGAGACGCGACATGAAATTCGACTGGGTCTACTTCTGGGAGAGCCTGCTCACACCGAGCCCCCGCTTCCTCAGCGGGCTGGCGCTCACCATCGTGATCTCCGTGATCGCTATGAGCCTTGCACTGCTGCTCGGGCTCGTCATCGCGCTGATGGGCCGCAGCAAGTTCCTCCCCTTCCGGGTGTTCGCGAGCCTGTACGTCTGGGTGATCCGCGGCACTCCCCTGCTCGTCCAGCTGGTGATCATCTACACCGGCTTCGCGGCCGCCGGCCTCTTCCGGTTCGAGGACCAGGACATCTTCGGAGCACTCGTGAAGGGCGCCATCCAGGCGGCCATCGTCGGTCTCACCCTCAACGAGAGTGCATACATCTCCGAGATCGTGCGCTCGGGCCTCGAATCCGTCGACCGCGGGCAGAACGAGGCGGCGCTGTCGCTCGGCCTCACGCCCATGCAGTCGATGCGGCAGATCATCGTCCCGCAGGCCATCCGGATCATGGTGCCGCCGCTCGGCAACTCCTTCAACGGGCTCATGAAGAGCACGTCGATCCTGTCGATCATCGGCGTGGCCGAGATGTTCCAGGTGGGCAGCACGATGAGCTCCGCCACCTTCAAGGTGTTCGAGATCTACGCCGTCGTCGCCCTCTACTACCTGGCTCTCACGACCATCTGGACCTTCATCCAGACCGTGATCGAGAACACCCTCAACACCCGGGCGGGCCTGCCCAAGGCCGAGTCGGTGCTCAAGAGGCTGTTCGGGATCCGCACCCGCCGTCAGTCGGTTACCACCCCCGCCCCGGCGCTCCAGCCCGCCGACGCCGCCTAAGGGAGACCCGCCATGTCAGGAACCTCCGCCGCTCCGGCGGCCACCGTGGCCCGCCCCAGTGGGCCCATCGTGCAGGCCGTCGGGGTCTGCAAGTCGTTCGGGCCGAAGGAGATCCTCTCCGACGTGAACCTCGAGGTCGCGCGCGGTGAGGTGGTCGTCCTGGTCGGCCCCTCGGGTGCC
Source organism: Naasia sp. (assembly GCA_036563405.1). GTDB lineage: Bacteria > Actinomycetota > Actinomycetes > Actinomycetales > Microbacteriaceae > Naasia. The sequence goes on from DATCMN010000322.1 coordinate 2,939, forward strand.
GGCAAGACGACGATGCTGCGCACGCTCAACCGGCTCGAGACGATCGACGCGGGCGAGATCCGGATCGGCGGAGAGCTGATCGGCCAGCGCGACAACGGCAAGGGCAAGCTCGTCGAGCGCTCGGCCAAGGATCTCGCCCGGCAGCGGGCCAACATCGGCTTCGTCTTCCAGCACTTCAACCTGTTCCCCCACATGAGCGTCCTCGAGAACGTCTCGCACGCGGTGACCAAGGTGAAGGGCGTGAAGCGGTCCGAGGCGCAGGCCCAGGCACGCGTGCTCCTCGAGCGCGTCGGCCTCGCGGACAAGGCGGACGCCCGCACACGCTCGCTGTCCGGCGGCCAGCAGCAGCGGGTGGCGATCGCCCGGGCGCTCGCGATGCAGCCGGATCTCATGCTCTTCGACGAGCCGACCAGTGCGCTCGACCCGGAGATGGTCGGGGAGGTGCTCGAGGTCATGCGCGGCCTCGCTGAGGCCGGGATGACCATGATCATCGTGAGCCACGAGATGGGCTTCACCCGTGAGGTGGCCGACCGGGTCGTGGTCATGGACGCCGGGAGGATCGTCGAGACGGGACCGCCCGCTCAGGTGTTCACCGCCCCGACCAGCGAGCGCACGAGGCAGTTCCTCTCCAAGGTGCTGTGAGCCGGATCCCCGGGGAGCCGGCAGGCGCGGCAGCGCCGAGCCCGACCGGGTAGGCGGTCAGTCGAGCACGCGCGCGGCCGCCGCGAGCAGCACGTCGACCAGCATCAGGTGATCCTCCAGCGCGTCCTCCGGCGACTCGTCCGGCAGGCTGCCACGACGCGAGGCCTCGCCCCGCTCCATCGAGTCGGCCACATCGACGATCAGCTTCCAGCGCAGCGCGATGGCGGCGTCGACGCCCCGGCGGATGTCCGCCGCCGGCACGGGCGTCGTTGCCTCCGCCGCCACCGCTTCCGTGTAGGCCGCCACTGCCGCCTCGAACTGCTCGATGACGACCGCCGACCGGGCGTCGCCCCGCCGCGGCGAGAACAGCAGCGACGCGAGGTCGGCGCCCACGGTGCCCGGCCCGACCGACTCCCAGTCGATGAGCACCGTCCGGCCGGCCGCACGGAACACGTTGGCCCCGACCGCGTCGTGGTGGCAGAGCGTCTGCGGCAGCGCCTCCAGCACCTCGCGCACCCGCCGCTGGCCGAGGATCAGCTGCTCGGCGGCCTCCAGCCGCCAGCCCAGCCGCTCGACCACCTGCGGCGAGCGCCGGCGCACCGTGGCGAGTCCCGCCACCACGTTCTGCGGCTGGCTGTGCCTCTCGATCCAGCCGCGGAACAGCCAGGTGGCGCCCAGGTCCTCACCCAGCCATCGCCCGGACAGGCCGCCGAGGTCCCGGGCAGCGGCCAGCAGCGCGTCAGCGCCCAGCGGGCGCCCGCCCTCGTGCTCGATCTCCTCCAGCCAGAGCACTATCCGGCCGTGGTCGTCGACTGCCGAGCCGTAGACGAGCGGGGCACGCACCGCCGGGGCGAGGTCGTCCAGCAGCCCCGAGGCGTAGGCGGCGTACTCCCGCTCCCCGTTGTCGGTGAGGTACGGCACCGCCAGGTGCGGTCCCTCCGTGATCTTCTCGATGAGCGACCACGGCACACGTCCGTCATCCGCATCGGCGTACCCGTGCACCCGTCGCACCGCCCGGTGCGCGAGGAACGCGTCGTAGTCGAGCTCGTCCCGCCGCACCTCGCGGAGCCCTCGGATCGACTGCGACAGCGCCCGCTCGACCGCCGCATGCAGGGCGGCGTCTTCCGGTTCCGTCATCCGCTCAGGCTATCGGCGCCCTCCCGGGTCCCCGTCCGTCTCCTGCCCCCGCCCGGGGGTCGGCGCTAGCGCACGGACCGCATCCAGGGGAACCCCCTCGGCTCGGCGGGTGCGGGGACCTACTTTGAGAAGACCGCGAGCTCCTCGCGCCACCGAGAGGGCGGGCCTATGACGTCACGGCGACCCGCCGGCGCAGAACAGCTCGAGATGATCGGCTCGTTCGAGAGCACCTACCTGCCGGCCCACGACCGCGACGTCATAGAGACGACCGAGCACGACCGGCGCTTCGAAGCCGACATCGACCTGCTGACCCGATCCGGCGTGACCCGTCTCCGCTATCCGGTGCGCTGGCATCGCGTGGAGTCCGAGGAAGGCGCGCTCGACTGGAGCGGGACCGACAGGACGCTCGGCCTCCTGCGCGACCGGGGGCTGCGGCCCATCGTCGACCTGGTGCACCACACCAGCTATCCCGCATGGCTGACCGGCGGCTTCGCCGATCCGCGCTTCGGGGCGGCCTATCTCCGCTACGCGGAAGCCTTCGCCCGCCGGTACGACTGGGTGGAGGAGTACACCCTCTTCAACGAGCCCTTCTCCACCCTGTTCCTCTGCGGGCACGAGGCGATCTGGCCGCCCTACACGTCCGGGCTGGCGAACTTCGTGGACCTCATCGCGAACGTGATGCCCGCCGTAGCGGAGGCGAGCCGGCTCTACCAGGAGCTGCTCCCCCTGGCGCGGCACGTCTGGGTAGACACCTGCGAACACCACACCGGCTCCGACGAGTCCGGGCGCCGCTACGCCGATTTCGCCAATGAGCGCCGGTTCCTCGTTCTGGATGCCTTCCTCGGCCGCAACTACGACGAGTCCAGCCCGCTCGGCAGCGAACTCGCCGCGGTCGGTGGGGAGCGTCTCCGGGACTGGACGCCGGGAAGCGTCGACGTGCTGGGCCTCGACTACTACGCACACTGCCAGTGGAACTTCTCTCTCGACGGCGGAACGGCGCCCACCGGGAATCCCCTCCCCCTCGCGGACCAGATCGAGGAGTACTGGCATCGGTACGACCTGCCCTGCATGCTCACCGAGACGAACGTGCGCGGATCCACCTCGGACCGCGCGACCTGGCTGAAGTACGTCGCCGAGCAGTGCGAGACCGCCATCGACCGGGGCGTGCCCCTCGAGGCTGTCTGCTGGTTCCCGCTGATCGACTCCACCGACTGGAATTCGCTCCTCTTCCGCTGCGACGGCCATGTCGACCCGGTCGGCGTGTACTGGCTGGACGAGCACCTGGACAGGCGGGAGTCCGTCATGTCCGAGTCGTTCGCGGTCCTCGCCCGCGGCGGCACGTCGGCGGTCCTCCCGGCGTTCCGACTCAGCGAGGCCGTCGCCGAGAGGCTGGCAGGCTACGCCGCCCAGATGGCGCATTGGGAGTGGCGCGAGCCGCCGAGTGCCGATCAGGGCACCAACCTCCCCCGCACGAGCAACAGAATGGAGTTGAGAGTTGTCGCAGCCGAGTGAACTGATCGTCCTGTCCCACCTGCGCTGGGATTGGGTGTGGCAGCGCCCCCAGCAGCTCGTCTCCAGGTTCCATGCGGAGAACCGACGGATCTGGTTCGTCGAGGAGCCCATCCAGGCGGCCGACATGTCGCGGGGCGAAGCCCGTCT
>DATCMN010000323.1:0-11751 GCA_036563405.1 Naasia sp.
TGGCAGCCACTTCTGGCAATGCGGCGCAGAGCAGCGCGTGATCCGGGGTCAGCGCGCCTGGGCGATCATCGCCTCCGCGATGCCGACGGCGTCCTGACGCGACTCCACCTGGTAGGCCGTCGAGCCGATCGTGAACAGCACCGAGCAGTAGGAGGTGGTGTCGGCGCACGCACGGGCGGCGACCTCACCGTCGGCGGCGCCCTGCAGCTCCACCGGCTCGAGGCCGGTCGACGTGTCCGGCTGCTCGAGGGCGGCGGCGAGCACGGGGGCCAGCTCGCGGCCCACCGTGATCATCGTGTCCCCGTCCGTGCCGAGGCAGGAGTACATGCTCGCCCGGTAGGCGGCGTAGCCGGTGAGGAAGAGGACGGACGGAGTCGCATTGTGGTCGTCCTGGTACGCGAACCCGTCGTGCCCGAGAGCGAAGCCGATCCCCTGCGGGTCGAGCGCGCCGTCGCACTTCATCTCGACCGAGCCGGGGGCCGCTTGCGGGAAGTCGATCTGCTCGGCCGAGGCGTCGAGGACCGTCTGGAACGTGGACTCGGCGATGGGCTGCAGCGAGGCGAGGATGTCGTCGACCGGCATGCTGCCGAACGGCGAGCCCCCGATCGCGAAGTTGAACGAGCGCATCTCCACCTGCACCCACGAGTCGCCGACCGGCGCGGAGAACGCGCAGCCCGGGTCGCCGCAGGCGGCGGCGGTCTCGATGCCGGCGACGTCGATCCGCTCCTCGACAGGGCTGTCGCCGAAGAGCATCGCCGACCAGGAGGTGCCGGCGTCGGGGAGCACCTGGACGGTGACGTAGGTCCAATCGTCCCCGTCGCGGTACTCGAGCGGGTTGCCCGCGGCCGACCCGGTCCGCCAAGAGCAGGTGAGGCCACCCGCGGCGTCGACCGCGAGGTCGACGAGCTCGGCGGACGGCTCCCGCGCCTCGGTCACGTCGGGCGTGCTGCCGGGCGCGGAGAGCGCCGTCGCGATCACGTCGGTGCCGACGAGATCAGCGCATTCGAGCAGGCCCGCCGGAGCAGCCGTCTCGGTGGGCGACGGCGTGGGGGTGTCGCTCGGCACAGGCGGGGCGGCGGTGGCACCGGGCACCGTGGGGGCACAGCCGGCGAGGAGCAGGAGGGGCGCGAGGAGCGCGGGAAGGACGAGGGATCGGCGCATGACGGCGAGCCTAGGGAGAGTGGGATCGTTCCCGGACGCGAGCGCAGGGACTGCAATCCCGCTACAACCACCCGATTCCGCCCGCCTCCTCGATCGGTGCACGGGCATCGGGCGCCACCCGGACCACGACCTTCCCCCGCGCCTTCCCGGTCAGCAGCAGCCGGAAGCCGTACGGCACGTCGTCGAAGTCCAGGAGGTGCCCGACGGGGACCCGGATGCGGCCCTCCCCCAGAGCCCGCGCCACCTCGAGGAGATCCGCGAGGCGCGGACGGACGACGAGGAGCCGGAGCCTCCTTCTCAGGAGAGGGCGGGTGGCCAGGCCCGCAAGCAGCAGGCCCAGCATCCGCCGAACCGGCCCACCGACGAAGAGCAGCGACCCTCCTGGCGCGAGTGCCCGCAGGTACCCGGGCGCGGACCGCCGCGCGAAGACGTCGAACACCAGGTCGTACTTCCGGTCGCCGCGGCTGAAGTCCTCGGTGGCGTAGTCCAGCACGGAATCGGCCCCCAGCTCGCGGAGGAGGTCGTGCTTCGCCGCCGAATCGACGGCGGTCACCTCGGCGCCGGCGACGTGAGCGAACTGCACGGCGAAGGAGCCGGCGCTGCCGCCCGCGCCGTTCACGAGCACGCGCTGGCCGGGCCGCACCCCGCCGGCGTCGCGGATCCCCTGCAGCGCGATGACGCCGCCTTGGGGCAGTGCCGCCGCCTCGTCGAACGACATCCCCTCCGGGATCACGGCGAGCGTGGATTCGCGCGCTCGGGCGAACTCGGCCAGTCCGCCGAGCCGATCGAGGATGTCGCCGAATACCCGGTCCCCCGGCGCGAAGCGGGTCACCCCTGCGCCCGCCGCCTCCACCGTCCCGGCGATGTCGGAGCCGAGCGTCTGGCGCCGCGGTCGGCGCAGACCGCCGAGGCGCGCGTACGCCGGCGAGCCGCGCAGCGCCTCCGCGTCCGACCCGTTCAGCGAGACGCTGACCACCCGGACCAGAACCTCATCGGCGGCAGGTGCGGGAACCGGGACGTCGGTCAGGCGGAGCCGATCGGCGCCGCCATAGGACGTGTAGATCCATGCCTTCACGCCTCGGCCCGCCTCTCCCCCTCTGTGCACGGCGCCCGGAGATGCCGGATGCCACCGCCGATCCCGGGGCGACGGGATCGGGGTGGCATCCGGATCAGGGAGGTCAGCGGACCAGCGCGGGGAGGTTCTTCCGGCTCGTCAGGACCTGGTCGATGAGGCCGTACTCGAGGGCCTGCTCCGCCGAGAGGATGTTGTCGCGGTCGATGTCCTTCTCGACCTGCTCCGGCGTCCGGTTGGAGTGCTTCGACAGCGTCTCCTCCAGCCAGTCGCGCATCCGCTGGATCTCGCGGGCCTGGATCTCGATGTCCGACGCCTGCCCGTGACCGGCGTCACCGGTCGAGGGCTGGTGGATCAGGATGCGCGCGTTCGGCAGGGCGAGGCGCTTCCCCGGCGTGCCCGCCGCCATCAGCACGGCCGCGGCAGAGGCCGCCTGGCCGAGGACGACGGTCTGGATGTGCGGCCTGATGTACTGCATCGTGTCGTAGATCGCCGTCATCGCGGTGAACGAGCCGCCGGGCGAATTGATGTACATCACGATGTCGCGGTCCGGGTCCTGGCTCTCCAGCACGAGCAGCTGGGCCATGATGTCGTCCGCCGAGGCGTCGTCCACCTGCACGCCGAGGAACACGATGCGGTCCTCGAAGAGCTTGGCGTACGGGTCCTGCCGCTTGTAGCCGTAGGCGGTGCGCTCCTCGAAGCTCGGCAGGATGTACCGGCTGGAAGGGGCCTGGGCGGCGCCGAACGCCGTGCCACCGAAGTCGTAGTTCGTCATGTGTTTCGTCCTTGTCTCGGTGACCGGGTCAGAGCTGCTTGGGAGCGCCGTCGGCCGTGCCGCCGCCGCCGACGACATCGCTGGCGGACTCGCGGATGTGGTCCACGAAGCCGTACTCGAGGGCCTCCTCGGCGCTGAACCAGCGGTCGCGGTCACCGTCCGCGTTGACCTGCTCGACGGTCTTGCCCGTCTGCGCCGCGGTGATCTCGGCGAGGCGGCGCTTCATGTCGAGGATCAGCTGGGCCTGCGTCGGGATGTCGCTCGCGGTGCCGCCGCAGCCACCGTGCGGCTGGTGGAGCAGCACGCGGGCGTTCGGGGTGATGTACCGCTTGCCCTTGGTGCCGGCGGTGAGGAGGAGCTGCCCCATGGAGGCGGCCATCCCGATGCCGACGGTGACGATGTCGTTCGGCACGAATTGCATGGTGTCGTAGATCGCCATGCCGGCCGTGATCGAGCCGCCGGGCGAGTTGATGTAGAGGTAGATGTCCTTCTCGGCGTCCTCGGCGGCGAGCAGCAGGAGCTTCGCCGCGATCTCGTTCGCGTTCTCGTCGCGAACCTCGGATCCGAGCCAGATGATGCGGTCCCGCAGCAGTCGATCGAAAACGTTCGGCGCCATTATCGGATCAGGCATCGGTGGAGCTCCGTTCTGTGGGAAGTGCTTCGAATCTATCGAAGGCCGCTCCGCCGATCCGCGCTGTTCGCCGTGGGCAGAGGCAGGCGCGTCCCGGACTCGTCGCTGCGCCCGCTCGCCCGCGAACCCGGCCGATCCGGTCGGGGAGGGCCGACGCGCCGGCCCGGATGCGCCGGAACGGCCCGGGTGCCGAACTGCCGCGTCAGGGGTGGAAGACGGGGCGGAGCCCCTCCCACGCCGATTCCCGGATGTAGACGGGCACTTGCTCCAGCGGGACGTCGCGGGTGACCTCGCCGCCGCCGTCCACCGGCTCGCCCGTCCAGGCGTCCCGCCAGGACCCCGCCGGCACGTACGTGGTCCAGCGGGCGGCTCCGGGCTCGATCACCGGGGAGACCAGGAGGTCATCCCCCAGCAGCCACTGCAGCGGCCGCTCCCACACCCGCTCGTCGCCGGGCTCCTCGAAGAACAGCGGCCGCATGAGGGGCGCACTCGTCTCGATCGAGCGCCGCGCCTGCTCGGCGAGGTAGGGCACGAGCCGCTCCCGCAGGCGGACGAACTCCCGGGTGACCGGGAGCACCCGGTCGTCCCCCGTCTGCTCCGCGACGTTCCAGGGGGTCCTGTCCCGCGACGGCTTCCGGTGGGAGTTGAACTCGGAGTGGTACTGCATGATCGGCAGGAACGCGGATGCCGCCATGGCTCGCAGGTAGAGCTCCGCGTCGGGCAGCGGGCCCGAGAAGCCCGCGATGTCCCAGCCCCAGTAGAGGATGCCGCTCGCCGCGGCCGACAGGCCGGCGAACATGGACCAGCGGAAGGCCTCCCAGGTGGAGTTCTCGTCGCCGGCCCAGAACGCGCCGTGCGCCTGCGACCCCGTGAAACCGGCGCGGCTGAAGGTCACGGGCGCCTTGCCGGCGGACCGGAGCAGATCGCCGTACGCCTTCGCATACGCGACTGGGAACACGCCGTTGCGCTCGTCCCCGCGACGGCCGTCCAGGTAGACGAGGTCGCGGCCCCACGCGTGCTCTCCCCCGTCCGTCTTGAAGCCGTCGATGCCGACCTCCTCGACGAGGTAGCGGCGTCGCTCGGTCCACCAGCGGGCCGCACGTTCGTCCGTGAGGTCGGGCATCAGCCCGAGCGGGAACCACCAGCCGCGGTTGCGGTAGGGCCGCAGGCTCCCGCCGGGCGCCTCCTCGCGGATCAGCACGCCGTCGCGCAGCGCCGCCTCGGCGTCCGCCTTCACCTGCCCGGCGGGGTGCGGGCGCATCTTGATCAGCGGGATCTGCCAGAGGTGGAGCCGGATGTCGCGCGCGTGCAGCTCGTCCACCATGCCCTTCGGGTCCGGCCACGCGCCGTCGGCTGGGAAGGTGAAGTCCGGGTAGCGCAGCGGGGCGCCGTCCGAACGCGGCGTGAACTGCGCGTCCCGGAACACCGTGAAGGTGCTCTCGTCGCTCCACGCCTCGACGACGACCGAGCCGACGGGGATGTCGTGCTCGCGGTGCAGGTCGACCTGCCGGATCACCTCCGCCTGGGTGTTCCACTCGTTGCCGCTCGCCCACAGCCGGAACACCCAGTCGGGCAGCTCTTCCGGCCGGCCGACCTCGTCGAGGAACGCTGCGAGGACCTCCCGCGGAGTCCCCGGATAGACGCCGACGTCGAGCAGTCGCCCGTCGGCGGAAGCATCCACCTCCGACTCGATGCGGAGGATGTGCGGCTCGGTCTCGCCGATGTCGAACCACACCCGGCGGGAGGTCCGCACGTGGAAGCCCCAGCCGTCCCCGCCGACGACGTGGGCGAACGGCATCGGCAGGTACGTCTTCCGCTCCGCGCCCTGGCTCTTGTACTGCTCGAAGACGATCGAGTCGAGCGAGGCGCCGCGGTGGTCGAGCCGGTCGAAGCGCTCGCCGAAGCCCGCCACGTGCTCGCCCGGAGCGAGGCGGAGATCGAACCGGACGCGACGCGCGTGCCGTCCGTCCGTCAGCACCTGCAGACTCCCGTCGATCAACCGGTCCCCGCCGTCGAGCGCCACCGCGTCGGCGGCGGACTGCCAGCGGTAGACGGGGGTGGCGAACCAGGGAGTGCGCTCCGTCCGGCCGCCCTCGTGCCGCGCCTCGAACCTGTAGCGGAGGTCCCCGCCCTCCGGAGCGGGGACCTCGACCCGCCAGCCGCCCTGTTGGCGGGCGAGCCGCGCCTGGGCCGACGCGAGGTGCCCGCCGTCCACGGTCTGCCCACGGGAGGAGGTGTCGACGGGCGCCAGTTCGACTGTCCGGACTCCGTTCGCGTCCTCGATCGTGGCGACGACAGACGTCACGCCGCCGGAGGTGCGCACGCCCAGGGCGAGAGTCTCCCCCGCGACCGGGTCGAGCGGCCAGCGCTGCTCGGTGTCGACGGAGTAGGGGTGCCCGGATCCGAGGGGCCGGTGCCGGATCACGACGCGAGCTCCGCGGGCGTCACGACGCCCAGCTCGAGGGCGAGCCGGAGATACATGGCGGAGCTCCAGAGCAGCGGGCAGGCCACGGTGCCCCAGCGGTCCAGCCACTCTTCGCGACGTCCGGGAGCCAGCAGGTGCTGATCGACCTGCTCCGGGATCTCGCCCGCCGCGGTCGAGGTGGCGGCGGCCCAGCGGAGATGCTGCTCGGCGGCGGCCCTGTCGCCGACCGCGAGCGATGCGAGCCCGAGGATGCAGCTGAGGAGGGGCCACTGGCCACCGCCGTAGAAGGTGTCGGCGAGGTAGCGGTGCACTCCGCCGTCGACATCCAGTGCATCGGCGACCGCGTCCACGGTCGGCGCCGCGAGAGCGTCGTCAGCAGGGAACACCGCGAGCGGCGCAATGAGGGATGCGAGGCTGGCGTCGACCTCCCGGGAGCCGAGCCATTTCACCAGGTGTCCGTCGCGGATCCCCTGCTCGGCGATCAGCGCCCGCGCCGAGGCGGCGGCGGACGCAGCCTCCTCCTCGAGCTCGGCGCCGAGCAGCCCGCTGCGGATGCCGGCTTCGAGGCCCGCGACGACGCAGCCGAGCGTGGAGACATGGGTCTCGGCGGAATGCTCCTCCCACCAGTCGTAGCAGGGGCGGTCCCAGCTGCTCGCGAGGTAGGCGACGGCGAGGCGGATCGCGTCGGTCCACGGCGTGAGGAGGCGGCCGGAACGCCTGCCGTGCTCGACCACGGCCCACACCCAGGTGCCGTAGCCGTCGAGCTGGAAGTCCCACCAGTCGTCCCCGCCCTCGGCCCCGTCGAAGCGGAACCGGGTGGCGAGCATCTGCGCGTCGGGCACCGGTGTGCCCGCCCGGGCGGCCGCGACGATCTCCTCGACCCGCGTTCTGCGAGCGATGAGGATTCCGGCGCACCATCCGTGGAACGCCTCCGCCGAGACGGTGTCGCCCGCGGCGGACATGGCGTCGGCGATGAAGGCGCCGTCGCGGAACCAGCTGTAGCCGCGGTAGGCGGAGAAATCGGGCGACGCCGGGTAGGCGCCGCTCGCGTCCTGGTAGGAGGCGATGAGCGCGCGGCTCTCGACCGCGAGCCGGGCCAGATCGGTGGTGGTGAGCTCGGGAGGCCCGCTCAGGGCAGAGGTCATCGGAGTCCGTTCGGAGGCGGAGGGAAGAGGGAGGGAAGGAGTGCGGCGGGGGGTGCGCGCCTCCGGGCCGGCGCGAGAGCCAGCCCGGAGGCGCTGCGGCGTCAGCCGCCGATCACGGCGTTGACCCGCTCCTCCGCAGAGGCGAGGGCGTCCTCCACCGTCTTGCGGCCGGACTGCGCCTCGACCAGCTCCTCGGTGACGATGTCCTGCATCTCCGCCTGGCCCTCCGCCACCACCGGCGGCATCACGATGCCGTCGAGCGAGTCGAAGACCGCCTGACGGTTGGCCGGCGCGCCCTTCTCGAGGTAGGTCGCGAGCTGGGCCTCATCGGCGATCGGGGGCAGCTCCCACCCGGCGTCGAGGCGGGTGTCGACCATCACGTCCGAGGAGGTGAGGAACTCGGCCCACTTGGTGGCCGCCTCCACGTCCGCCGCGGTCGCCGAGACACCGACCGCGTTGGAGAACACGGCACTCGCCTGCTGGGTGTTCCCCGGCTCGACCGCGATGTCCCAAGTGAAGGGCGCATCCGCGAGGCTGCCGAAGATCCAGATGCCGCTGTGCAGCATGCCGAGCTTGCCGTCGAGGAACAGGTTCGTGTCGAAGTCGGGCGTGCCCTGGCCCTGCTCGATGGTCGGCATCACGGTGCCGCTCTTCTCGACCAGCCACTTCGCCGCCTCGACACCCTCCGGCGAGTTGAAGGCGACGGACGTCCCGTCCTCGCTGAGGAACTCGCCCCCGTTCTGCGCGAGCACCTTGTAGAACTCGTAGAAGCTGACCGGCTGGTGGTCGCCCCAGACGCCGGCGGCGGTGTCGGTGATCGCCTCGGCGGCCGCCTTCTCGTCCGCCCACGTCCAGTCGGCCGTCGGGTACTCGAGGCCCGCCGCGTCGAACAGGTCGGCGTTGTAGTAGAGGACGACGTCCGAGAACGAGCTCGGCAGCGCGTACTGCTCGCCGTCCGTCTGGTACGACTCGAGCAGGCTCGAGCTGTACACCGACGGGTCACTCACCTCGATCGGCGCCAGCACCCCGTTCGCCTGGTAGGAGGCGTAGTTGGCGTACTCGATGTCGAACACGTCGGCCACGGTGCCGCCGGCGAGATCGGTCTGCAGCGCGGTGCCGTAGTCGGCGTATGGCAGGGTCGTGACCTCGACGGTGATGTCGGGGTTCTCGTCCTCGAAGGCGGCGACGATCTTCTCGAGGTTCTCCTCGTTGCCGTCGTTCGAGATGAAGTTCATGTAGGTGACGGTGGTGCCGTCCGACGTGTCGCCCGAGGCGTCGCCGGAGGCGCATCCGGCGAGCGCGAGCGCCGTGAGGCCGGTGAGGCCGATGGCGGACGCCAGCTTGCGGTTCATGTGCGGGTATCTCCTTCGATATGTGGTGCGGTGGGGGTTCTCGGGTCACTTGATCCCGGAGCTTGCGACGCCCTGGACGACGTACTTCTGGGCGAAGAGGTAGAGCGAGAGCATCGGCAGGATGCTCACGACGGAGCCCGCCATGACGACGTCCCAGTCGGTGGTGTACTGGCCCTGCAGGCCGGCGAGCGCGATCGGCAGGGTCTGGAGCTCCGGCGCCCGCAGGACGACGAGCGGCCAGAGGAAGCTGTTCCAGCTGCCCATGAACGCGAACACCGTGAGCGTGGCGAGGGCCGGCCGGATGTTGGGCAGGACGATCGTCCAGAAGATCCGGAAGTGCCCGGCTCCGTCGAGGGTGGCGGCTTCGTCCAGCTCTCGGGGCACCTGGTTCATCGCCTGTCGCAGCAGGAAGATGCCGAAGGCCGATGCGAAGGTCGGCAGCAGCGCGCCCAGGTAGGTGTTGATGAGCCCGAAGGTCTTCAGCTCGACGAAGAGCGGGACGATGAGCACCTGCAGCGGCACCATCATGGTCGCGAGGTAGACGGCGAAGACCGCCCCCTGCCCCCGGAAGGGCAGGCGGCTGAACGCGTACGCGGCGGTGGCGCTCGTGAACAGTTGGACGAGCGTCGTGATGACGGCGAGGGTGAGGCTGTTGGCGATCACCCGTCCGAACGGCCGCTCGGTGAAGAGCCGCTCGTAGGCCGCGAGCGACGGATTCGACGGGATCAGGTCGGGTGCGACGGTGAGGCTCGCGCCGGGTGTCAGCGAGGTGACGAGCGTCCACAGGAACGGGAAGACCATCACGAGGGCCCCGAGCGCGATGACGACGTTCAGCGCGATCAGCGCGACCCGGGACCGCGGGACGGGTCGGCGGGCGACGCGGGTGGCGGCGCGCACAGGAGTCCGCAGGGCGGTGTCAGCCATAGTTCACCCACCGGCGCTGGCCCCGGACCTGGATCACGGTCACGGCGAGGATCACCGCGAAGAGGATCCACGACAGTGCGGACGCCTCCCCCGCGGCCCCGTAGCGGAAGGTGAGGTCGTAGATCTGCTGGACGACCACCTGGCTCGCCCCGGCCGGGCCGCCGCCCGTCATCGCGTACACCTGGTCGAAGACCTGGAATCCGTTGATCAGCGAGATGACCAGCACGAAGAAGGTGGAAGGAGACAGCATCGGCAGCGTGATGCTGACCAGCCGGCGCCACGCGCCCGCCCCGTCGACGCGCGCGGCGTCGTACAGGTCCGGATTGATCGACTGGAGCCCGGCCAGCAGGATCACCATGACGAAGCCGAGATCTTTCCACGCGGAGGCGACGATGATCGACGGCATCGCCCAGGCCGGGTCCGTCCACCACCCGGGTCCCGTGATGCCGAACACGCCGAGGACGCCGTTCACCACGCCGTTGCTGGGGTTGAGCAGCCATCGCCAGACGAGCGCCACCGCGATCCAGCTGGTGACGACGGGGAGGAAGTAGACGCCGCGCAGCAGCGACCGACCCTTCAGCGCGGTGTTCAGCGCGAGTGCCAGTGCCAGTCCGCCCACGTACACCAGGGGGAGATAGCCGGCGATATAGGAGACGGTGTGCAGGAAGACGTCACCGGTCGCCGGGTCGGTCAGGAGGCTTGCGTAGTTCCCGAGGCCGACCCACTCCATGGGGGCGAGCAGGTTCCACTCGTGCAGGCTGATCCAGGCTGCGGCGACCATCGGGCCGAGCGTGAACGCGGCGAGCGGCAGGGCGCTCGGCAGCAGGAAGGCGAGAACGGTCAGCGCGTAGCGGAGCCGGCGACGGCCGCCGGCGGGGCGGCGGGGTGCCTCGCGGAGGGGCCGGTCGGCGAGGGCGGGCAGGACGGCCATCGGTCAGGCCTCCTGGGGTGCCGACTGCTCGACGAGCCGCTCGCGGACGAGGCGTCCCTGATCCCCCGCGAGATCCCCCGAGTCGAACGGCGTGGAGAGCACGAGAGCGGCAGCCCCTTGGGCCCAGCTCTCGTCCTGCCAGGACTCCACGGCGACTGCGAGACCCCGTCGGTACGGGAGGAGGGCGGAGCGGAGGGCGGGCTCGAAGCCGAAGGACCAGTGCCGCCAGGAGGCCGTGCCCTCGCCGAGGATGATGACGATCTCGGGATCGACGGTGTGCACGATGCCCGCGACGGTCCGACCCAGCAGGTGGCCCGCCTCCGAGAAGATGGCGGCGGCGTCCTGATCCCCGGCATCGGCCGCTTCGCGAAGTGCGCCGATGCCGCTCTCCGCGCCGATCACGCCGCGGGCTCGCGCCGTGGTGACAAGGGCGTCCTGGCCGACGTACGACTCCAGCGTCCCGCGGTCGTCCTTGGGGACCAGTCCCCCGCCGTCGCCGATCGGGATGTGGCCGACCTCGCCCGCGCCACCCGAAGCGCCGCGCAGCACGGCGCCGTCCATCACGATGCCCGCACCCACTCCGGTGCCGATGGTGAGCACGAGGAAGTTGTCGTGGTGCCGGCCGATGCCGTAGAGCCGCTCGGCCATCGCGAGGGCGTTCACGTTGTTCTCCACGATCACCGGGAGGCCGAGTTCCCGGCGGAGGGTCGCGCCGAGGGGCACCTGCTGCCAGCCGAGGACTGTGGAGTCGACGGCGCCGCTTCCCTGGCGGTCGACGCTGCCCGGCACTCCGACGCCCACGCCCAGGGGGGCGATGGCGCCGCCGCCCTCGATGAACCGACGGAGCAGGCCCACCAGGTCGGCGAGGAACGTGGGCGAGAAGGTGTCGAAGGGCTCGCTGGCCGAGCGGACGACGGAGCCGTCGATGCGGACCTCCACGAACGCGACGTGGTCGTCGACCACCTTCATGCCGATGGCGCGGCCCGCCGTGGACACGAGGCCGAGGCGGCGCGCGGGCCGGCCGATGGCCGTGGGCGCCGAATCCTGCTCCTGGAGGAGTCCGTCGCCGATCAGGTCCTTCACCAGTTGCGTCATCAGGGCCGGCGACAGGTTGAGCGCCCGGGCGAGCTCGGCACGGGAGGCCGAGCCGTGCGCGCCCAGGTGGGCGAGAATGGCCGAACGGTTCACGTCCGTGCCGCCGGAGGGGCGAAGCGCCATTGGTTGCCTCTTTAGTTCAGGAGTAAAGAAACCATAGAATGATCCCTGTGACGTCGTCAAGCGGGACATGGTCGTCCCCCTCATTCCCCGTCTACCTGGACCAGCTCACGGCCGTTG
>DATCMN010000325.1:0-2422 GCA_036563405.1 Naasia sp.
GGTGGTGATGCCCGCCTCGACGAATTCGACGAACCGCGGGCAGGCCGCGGACACGATCTCGAGGTCGGGGGCGGCGGCGAAGGCGTCGTCGTAGGCGCGCGAGGTGATGGTCGCCGTGGTGCCGATCACGCCGATCCTCCGATTGCGCGTCTGGTGCACGGCTGCGCGGACCGCGGGGAGGATCACCTCCACCACGGGGATGCCGTAGCCCTCGGTGAACTTCTCGCGCGCGTCACGGAGCACCGCGGAGGATGCGGTGTTGCAGGCGATGACGAGCAGCTTCACGCCCTGGTCGACGAGATCGTCCATGATCGCCAGCGCATGCTCACGCACCTGCGCCAGCGGCTTCGGTCCGTAGGGGCCGTTCGCGGTGTCGCCGACGTAGAGGATCGACTCGTTGGGCAGCTGATCGAGGATGGCCCGGGCGACCGTCAGGCCCCCGACACCGGAGTCGAAGACTCCGATAGGGGCGTCGGTCACGCCGTCCAGTCTAGGCGCGCGGCTCCGGGGAGGCCGGGGCGGGCTCATCGGCGGCGGAATCCTGGCGGCGTCCGGCGGAGATGGCGAGCGCGGCGCCGAGGGCGGCGACAACGGCCAGCGCGATGCCGGCGGGAACGAGTCCCACGCCGGAGGCGGTGAGGTCGGCGGCGAACGAGTCGACAGCGTCGACGTCCGCTGCGGTGAAGGGCAGCATCGGGTAGAGCCTCTCGGGCAGAGGAGGAGAGCACCGCGCGGGGTGAGCGCGGCAGCCACGGACGCTGGGGTGGCGCTGAGGCTTCCCCGAACACTACTTTTCGGGGGCTCCCGGTGCGCTCCCCAATTGTGGGGGCCGCTTTCCGGCGGCGCGTGAGCACGCGCCGAGCCCGGGGGCGGCGCGAGCGCGGTTCCGCGCCGAATAGGCTGTGGCGGGTGACCGCGAGCACGGCTCTTCTCACCGACCGCTACGAGCTGACGATGCTGGACGCCGCCCTGCGCGCCGGCACGGCGGATCGCGACAGCGTGTTCGAGGTGTTCGCGCGGAGCCTGCCCGGCGGCCGCCGCTTCGGCGTCGTCGCCGGCACCGGGCGCCTCCTCGAGGCGATCAGTGAGTTCCGGTTCGGCGACGAGGAGCTTGCCTGGCTCGCCGAGGAGAAGGTGGTGAGCGAGCAGGCCCTCGCCTGGCTCGCCGACTACCGCTTCTCGGGGTCCATCGCGGGCTACCAGGAGGGCGAGCTCTACTTCCCCGGCTCGCCGCTGCTCGTGGTCGAGGGCACCTTCGGCGAGGGCGTGATCCTCGAGACCCTCATCCTCAGCGTGCTCAACTACGACAGCGCCATCGCCACGGCGGCCGCCCGCATGCGATCTGCCGCCGGTGCCCGGCCTCTCGTCGAGATGGGCTCGCGCCGCACCGGCGAGCGCTCCGCCGTCGCCGCTGCCCGCGCCGCCTACATCGCCGGCTTCGATGCGACATCGAACCTGGAGGCGGGGCGGAGCTGGGGCGTTCCGACGATGGGAACGGCCGCGCACGCCTTCACCCTCCTCTTCGACAGCGAGGAGCAGGCGTTCCGGGCCCAGGTCGATGCGCTGGGCACCGGCACCACGCTGCTGGTCGACACTTTCGACGTGCGCACGGCTGTCGCGCGGGCGGTCGAGGTCGCGGGCACAGGACTCGGCGGCGTCCGGATCGACTCCGGCGACCTGCCCAGCCAGATCGCGGATGTGCGCGCACAGCTCGACGAGCTGGGCGCCAGCCGCACCCGGATCACCGTCACCAACGACCTCGATGAGCACAGCATCGCCGGGCTCGCGGCCTCCCCCGTCGACTCATACGGCGTCGGCACCTCGCTGGTGACCGGCTCCGGGCATCCCGCGTCCGGCATGGTCTACAAGCTCGTCGAGCACCGCGACGGCGCCGGCGAGTGGGTGTCGGTCGCCAAGCGCTCGACGGCGAAGCCCAGCGTCGGCGGGCGGAAGAGCGCGTATCGGCTCCTCGGCGAGTACGGCACCGCGGCCGCCGAGGTCATCCGGGTGCGCACCGAGGGGGTCGAGCACCGCAGGGATCCGGAGGGCACCGAGCGACGACTGCACGTGCCGCTCGTCGTGGACGGCGAGGTGGACGCCCGGCATGTCGGCGCCGCCGGGGTGCAACGGGCCCGCGAGCACCACGCACGTGTCGTACGAGAGCTTCCGCCGGACGCCTTCCGCCTCAGCGCGGGCGACCCGGTGCTCCCCACCCTCTTCGAGTGATCGGGTCCGACGGACCCTGAGGCGGGGGCTCATCCGTCTTGCGCGGTGCGAGCACCCCTCGCGCGGTGCGAGCATCCACGCGCGGTGTGTCTACGGATCGCGCGTGGCTGCTCGCACCGCGCGGCACGTGTACGCACCGCGCGACGGAGGAGTCAGGTCACTCGGCGAGCGACTTGTAGATCTCCTTGCAGGTGGG
>DATCMN010000328.1:0-1697 GCA_036563405.1 Naasia sp.
AGCCTCCGCTTCCCGTGGAGCGTCGGCAGCGAGCTCGAGGTGTGGGTGGCGGCGTACGGCCCGCTCGCGCTGAAGCTCACCGGCGAGGTGGGCGACGGGTTCATCCTGCAGCTCGCCGACGTCGACATCGCGGAGTGGATGATCGGCTCTGTCCGGCGCGCGGCGGAGAAGGCCGGTCGCGACCCCGACGCCATCAAGTTCTGCGTCGCCGCGCCCTTCTACATCGGCGAGGACTGGGAGCACATGCGCGACCAGTGCCGCTGGTTCGGCGGGATGGTGGGCAACCACGTCGCCGACATCGTCGCCAAGTACGGGACGGGCGGCGCGGTCCCGCAGGCGCTCACCGACTACATCGAGGGCCGGAAGTCGTACGACTACAACGAGCACGGCCGGGCCGGCAACACCCACACCGACTTCGTGCCCGACGAGATCGTCGACCGCTTCTGCCTGCTGGGGACCGCCGAGCAGCACATCCAGAAGCTGGAGCGGCTGAAGGCGCTCGGCGTCGACCAGTTCGCCGGATACCTGCAGCACGACAACAAGGAGGAGACCCTCCGCGTGTACGGCGAGACGGTGATCCCGGCCCTCCGCGACAGCATCACGGCCAAGGCGTAGGGCGAATGCCGGGGGCGGAGGAGGGAGCATGAGCGCCGTACCGCTGCCGCCGAGGCCGCACCGCCGTCAGCGGGGGACGGCACTCCTCTGGGGCACCCTCGGGGTGCTCGCCGTCGCAGGGCTCTGGGAGGCGTACAAGTTCCTCGGCCCGGCGGAGGGCGTGACTGTCGGAGCCGTCGAGGGGGAGGCCGGCTCCGGTGTGCTCGTGCTCCCGCGCACCCATGATCGGGCGATGCCGCACATCTGGCAGATGTTCGGCCGTCTCTTCGAGTCCACGAGCGGCGGGGACACGCCGCCCCTGATCGTGTCGGTCGCGCTGGCCGCGCTCACGACGCTCGGGATCGCGGCGATCGGCTGGATCCTCGGGGTCACGGTGGGCGCGGTGCTGGGCCTCGCGATGCAGCGGTGGCGTCTCGTCGAGTGGGGCCTCCTGCCGTGGATCGTCGTCAGCCAGACGGTGCCCCTCATCGCCTTCGCCCCGGTCGTGCATGCGATCGGCAACCAGCTGGAGCGTGGCGGGGCGTTCTGGCCGCAGGAGCTGTCGGTCGCGGTGATCGCCTCCTATCTCGCGTTCTTCCCCGTCGCGGTGGGGACCCTGCGGGGGCTCGCGGCGCCGGACCGCATCCACCTGGACCTGATGCGCACCTACGCCGCCGGCTACTGGCCCACGCTGCTCCGGCTGAGGATCCCCGCCGCGGTGCCGCACCTCCTGCCGGCGCTCCGGCTGGCCGCGGCGAACGCCGTCATCGGCGCCGTCGTCGCGGAGGTGTCGATCGGCATGCGCGGCGGCGTCGGCCGGATGCTGATCCAGCTCGCCGGCCAGGCGTCGAGCGATCCCGCCGCGCCGTGGGGGCCCACCTTCGGCGCCATCGCGCTCGGCTTCGTGGCGGCCGGATCCGTCGCCCTCGTCGGCCTCGGCCTGCGCAACTACCGGAGAGGTGAGGCGACGGCATGAGCGCCACGACGGACATCCACGCACCCGCTGCCGCGGCGCCCGCCGTCGCGGCGGTCGGTGTCGGCAAGACGTTCCCGACGAAGGCCGGCGACGTGCTCGCCCTCACCGGCGTCGACCTCGAGGTGGC